>JAPLZT010000007.1 GCA_026394855.1 Candidatus Woesebacteria bacterium | reverse complement strand
TGTCCACTGGCAACTGTTCACTGTTCACTGCTTTCTCCCCTAAAGACTCAAAAATAAATGGCGACAACTTCTTTCCACGCTTCCCTTCTCCATAATAATCAGCTGCAGTTAAATAAAGTCTCTCTTTAGCTCTCGTCATTCCGACGTAAAACAATCTTCTTTCCTCTTCCTCGTGGTAGTCCCCTTTCGGAAGAACCTCTTTAATTAACCTTTCCGGAATCGGAATTTGTTCCCTTCTTTCTGTCGTAGGGAATCTCTGGGAAACTAAATTAACTAAAAACACAACCGGAAATTCCAGTCCTTTTGCAGAATGAACGGTAAGAATATTGACGGCGTTTATGTCTCCCCAATCTTCATTTGCCGCCAGCGGACTTTCCCCTAATTCCATGGAAAGATCCAGCCAGTCAACAACCGCAGGAATGGTTGCATCTTCGTGATCAGCTTCATAACTTTTTAATTTATCGAAAAACTTGGAAATATTCTTGGCTTTCTTCTCTGCCTCCACAGACTCCGGAGAAAGCATTTTAACCAAAAGGCCTGTTTCCGAAAGAAAATAATAAAGAAGCTGTCCCGCGGTCTCTTTTCTTACCAGACTTAAATGTCTGGTAATTAAATCAGTAATTTTTTTAACCTTTTCTCCTCCAGCTTTTTCGGCAGCTTCAAAAAGGGAAAGATTGTTTTTTCTAGCGTAGTTCCCAAGTACTGCTAAATCTCGTCCGGAAATATCAAAGTATTCCATGGAAAGAATTCTGTAAAAAGAAACAGAATCTTCGAAGTTATAAAGAACCTTAAGATAGGAAATTAAATCGACAACTTCTGACTGCCTAAAAAGTCTTCCGGGACCCAAAAACTGATGTGGAATTCCATGGCGATATAACGCTCTTATAATAGGCTCCGAATGATTATTAGCTCTAACCAATATTGCAATGTCTTTGTAACTATAGTCCTGAGCAAGTCCGACGAGTCGAAGGATTTCTTTTGCAATTTCATCCGCTTCGTTCTCTACCCTATCCACATGTATAAACTTAATCTCTTCCCCTTTTTCTTTCTTTACGGATATAAGTTTTTTGTTAATCTTTTCAACAACTTCCAGCCTATCGGGATTATTGTGTTGTATAAGGTCATGACTTCTCTCTAGTATTTCCTGAGTTGATCTGTAGTTTTTGGTTAATGTAATTACCTTTGTTTTGGGAAAGCTTTTTCTGAACTGAATGACATTGCTTACCGCCGCTCCGCGAAACCGATAGATGCCTTGGTCATCGTCTGCAACAACCGTAATGTTTCCGTCCTTTCCCGTTAAAAGTTTAACCAGTTCATTTTGTGCATAGTTGGTATCCTGAAACTCATCAACCAAAATATATTTAAATTGTTTTTGGTATGACCGTAAAACACTTTTTCTTTCTCTGAATAGTTTTAAGGTTTTGGTTATTAAATCCCCAAAATCAAATCTCCCTTCTTTGACTTTAATTTCTTCATACTGCCTAAATGCATTTGCCAACTCTTTGTATTTTTTTAGTTCTTCTTTTTCTTCGTCTGTTTTTGGTTTTAGTTTATTAACCCAACTTAAATATTCCTTTGAATCAACATCCTCATCCTGCAGACGGGAAAAGTGTTGAAGCATTCCGCTTAAAAACTTATTTGGGTTTCCAAGGGGTCTAAAGTAATTTAAATTAAGTTTAAAAAGATTGCTTCTTAAAAGCTGTATTGACTCGGATCCGGTCATGAGTTTATACCGTGGATCAAGTCCGATATGCAAAGCCTCGGCCCTTAAAATCCTATCGCAGAAAGAATGGAAAGTATAAATCCACATATTGGTATATCCATAGGGAAGAGCGATATCTACTCTTTCTTCCATTTCTCTTGCTGCTTTTTCAGTAAAGGTTAAAGCAAGAACCTGATCAGGTTTTACTTTTTTAGAAAGAATTAAGTTTTTTATTCTTTCCGTAACAACCGTGGTTTTTCCAGTTCCAGCTCCCGCGATGATTAATAGAGGACCTTTCCCAAATTTAATTGCTTTTAACTGCTCTTCATTTGGTTTTAAAGAAGTATCTTTACCCACGAGAAGATTGTAACACGGAAATTATTCTTTCAACTCCTTTACTTTTTCTTTTTCTCCACTTCCTATATTTTGAGTTGATGAAATCTTGCGACCTAATTGAGAAAAAGAAGAAAAGACATTGCCAATCATGTTATATGCATTAGTTAAATGCTTTTGTAATATATTTAAGTTTTCTTCTACTTTTTCATAGTCTTTATGCATGCCTCTTAAAATCTTAAATACTTCTCTTGATTTTAGTTCCAGATCTTTTCCCTCAAATGAAAGAAGAAGTACCTGAAGATGAGCATATAAAGTGTTTGGGGAAACGGGATACACCCTGAGGCGTCTTGCATAGGTTGATAGTTCCTGAATGTTAACCGCTTCGTAGTAGACCGCCTCTGAAGGAATATACATTAAAGCAAAATCCATTGTCCCCTCTTCGGGAAGAATGTACTTCTTGGAAATATCCTCAATGTGTTTTTTGACATCTTGTATAAAATTCTTCTTTCCGGTATTTCTTTCCGCTTCTGTCTCCCCTTTTACCATGACAGTAAAGTTTTCCATTGGGAATTTGGAATCAATGCAAAGAAGTCCTGCTTCTGTCTTTAATACTGCATCAACCTTCACTCCGCTCTTAAAAGGATACTGAAGATGAAATGCATTCTTAGGAAAGGTTTGGCCAATCATTTCTTTTAATACCTCTTCCCCAAGGCCTCCTCTTAATTTCGGCGATTGAAGAAATTCCTGCAGACTCTTTATACCCCGGCCAATCTCGCTAAATTCACCTATATTTTTTTGAACTGAAGAAATAATTCTAGCCGCATTATCCAACCTCTCGTTAAAACTTTTGCCTTGTTCATTTAAGCGAGTATTGGTTGTTTTCAAATATTCCAAAATTTCATTGGAGGGTTTTTGTTTTTTAAAAACAAGCATCCCAATCAAAACAATAAGAATTATAATAAGGGTAATGACCAGAAAATCCATACTTAGACATTCTAACATACTAAAACGCAGAAACTTTCTTCCTACTTTAATAATTACTTTTCTTTTATGGATGGCAACTCTCGGCCTTGTTTATTTTATTGATCCGGAAACTCCATTAGCCCTCCCAGCATTTTTCCTTTTGATCTTTTTAGGCATTCTTTTTGCCTTCTCAACTATATTTGCCAGTTCCAGACGCGGTTTTCTGATTTCTTTTGGAACTGTCTTATTTCTAATTCTTAGATATTTCGGAGTAGGAAATATCCTAAACTTTCTTCTCATCTCTGGACTTTTGATAACCTCTGAAATATACTTCGGGCGAAGAAGCTAGAATGAGAATCTCAGAAAACAAATTAAACAAATCTTTTAAGAATCAAATAATTAAAACCTTCGCCCAAACTTTGATTGATTAATGACAGTGAACTTGAAACATTTGCCAAACGCCTTTCTATTGCCTACTGGTTGAAAAAAGGCAGAAGCTACGAAAACATAAAGACAAACATTAAAGTTTCTTCCGCAACAATTGCTACAATCGAAAAACTATCTAAAAAACCGGGGTTTGCCGCCGGCGTAAAAAAAATGGAGGCAGAAGAGTGGGCCAACGTCTGGGCTGAGAAAATCCAGAAGTTTATTCGGAAGTAGCTTCAAACACCTCCACGCTGTAGAATAAGTCATCATGAATAAGAAATTCTACATAACTACCACCTTGCCATATGTCAACGCAGATCCCCACATCGGCTTTGCGCTCGAAATTGTACAGGCTGACGCGGTTGCTAGATATCATAAACTTCTCGGTGAAGAGGTTGTTTTTAACTTCGGCACGGATGAGCATGGGCAAAAGATCTATCAAAAAGCCATTGAAGAAAAGAAAGACCCCCAAAAGTATTGTGACGAATACGCCATTAAATTTGATAACCTTAAGAAAGCGTTGAACTTAAGCTACACAAATTTCATTAGAACAACTGATCCAAAACACATCGAGGCTGTGCATGAATTCTGGAGCAGATGCAACAAAAATGGAGATATCTACAAGAACGATCGTATTCGTTTGGTTCGATGCTTTGACGAACTATATCTCAACCCTTGGTTGGCCAAAGGACAAAGAAAATTTTGAAAATTTCTGGCCGGGAATTCAAGTTGCTGGGAAAGACAATTTAAGACAGCAAACAGCAATCTGGCAGGCAATGCTAATGTCGGCAGGACTTCCAAACTCTAAGCAGGTATTTATTCACGGATTTATTACAGTAAATGGCCAAAAAATAAGTAAAAGCCTCGGAAATGTTATTAATCCTTTTGATTTGGTAAATAAATATGGAACAGATGCGGTCAGATATTATCTTTTAGCAAAAATTAATCCATACGAAGATAGTGATTTTACAAAGGAAAAGTTTGAAGATATTTTTAATTCGGATCTTGCAAATGGGCTTGGAAATCTTGTTTCAAGAATTGCCAAGCTTTGCGAAAGCTCCGGCTTTGAATTCGAGAGCAAAGAAATTGATGAATTTGACGAAAATATATCGAAATCTCTTAAGGAATTTCGATTTGACGAAGCAATAAAAGTTATCTTTGAAAAATATATTACCGCCCTTGATCAAAAGATAAACAAGGAAGAACCATGGAAACTTCAAGGAAAGGACTTGGAGGTTTTCTTAAAAGATGCGGTAAGGGTAATTCGAACAATTTCTTCTAACCTTTCGCCTTTCTTGCCTGAAACTGCTGAAAAGATAGAAGAACAGTTTAAAGGTCCAAAGATTAAATCCGGTTCTCCCCTTTTTCCCAGACTTAAGTAATGTATGTCGAAAATAAGAGCGTTTATTATCAGAAACGATAGGGTCATTCAAAGACTTTTGGAAATTCTTCCCGGCTTTGTTTCTTGGAATATTATTCTTTTTCCTTATTGGGGAATTTTGGTTATTCCAAACGTTGTTGCTTACTTCGTCCTTTCCTACAATATCTACTGGTTCTATCAATCAGCTCAAATTGCAATTTCAGGAGTTATTTCCCATTTTAAGATCCAGGCTTCAATGGCGTACGACTGGCTTGCTGATTTAAAAGTCTTCCCTGATTGGAAAAAAGTTCATCATGTAATAATAATTCCTACCTACAAAGAACCACTTCATACCCTTGAGAGAACTTTTGAATCGATTACTAATCAGACAATGCCCAAAGACCAAATAACAATAGCCCTTGCCATGGAGGCCAAAGAACCGGAGGAAGACAGATTAATTAAAGTTAAGGCACTGGAGGGAAAATATGGAAAATTATTCGCAAACTTTCTAATTTGTATCCATACCTTAGTTCCCGGAGAGGTTGCAGGTAAGGCTTCAAATGAAAGATATGCCGCACTGGAAGTAAAAGAGAGATTAATTGATAAAGGCAAAATAGCTCTTGAATACACCATAGTCACAAGCTGTGACGCAGATCATGTCTATCATAAAAACCACTTTTCTTACCTTGCCTACCTTTTCTTGGATGACCCTCATAGGTATGAACGCTTCTGGCAGCCGGCAGTTCTTTTTTACAACAACATCTGGAAAATTCCGGCGATTACCAGAATTACAAATTCAATAGGTTCAATTGTCCATATTGCTCTTCTTGGCAGAAAAGACAGATTAATTAATATGTCCAACTATTCGCTTTCTTTTAAACTACTTGATGATGTCGGCTACTGGGATCCCGATAAAATTCCTGAAGACTGGGGAATATTTTTCAAAAGCTATTACAAAAAACAGGGAAGGGTTGAAGTAGAACCTCTATATCTTCCCATTTATGCAGATGCAGCTCAGGGAGAATCTCTGACAAAAACACTAAAGAATGAGTATGAACAAAAGAAAAGATGGGCCTGGGGAGCATCGGATGATCCCTGGATCATCAAAAATTACTTCCTAACTCCCGGGGTTCCTTTTTGGGACAAAACCTTAAGAGTTCTTTACGCTCTTCAATCACATTTTCTTTGGCCGGTACATTTTTTTATTATTACAATTGGTCTTCAACTTCCAATCCTTCTTAATCCAAGGTTTGCAAAAACCGCACTAGGCTACACGGTTCCAAAACTTTCTTCATTTGTTTTAAGCTTTGCCCTGGTTTTTCTTTTAATTATGCTAATTTTAGATAAAGCCTATAGACCAAAAAGGCCTAAGGAATTTCCTCTCTGGAGAGCGATACTTTCACCTTTGGAATATTTCCTAATGCCGGTTGCAGGATTTTTCTTTTCGGCACTCCCCGGTCTTGACGCCCATACAAGACTGATGTTAGGCAAGTACATTGAATATAAGGTAACAGAAAAAGTGTAATATTAACTAATGCTCACGGTATTCAATCAAAGCCTTTGGGGGGATGAAGCGTTTTCTGCAATTCTTTCACTAAAACCCCTTCCCAATTTAATTACCACTATTTCAAAAGATACCTCCCCTCCACTTTGGAATGTTTGCGAATGGGCAGCATTTCAGTTATTTGGAACTAGTGAAGTAGTTATTAGATCTATCTCTTTTCTATTCTTTTTAATCACTGTATTTTTTGCATTCTTAATAGCCAAACATTTCTGGGACAAAAAGACAGCATTTATTGCGGGGGTGTTAACTTTCTTAAACCCTTTCTTTTTTATATATGCATTCGAGGGGAGGATGTATTCCATTATGGCTGCTGGGGTTGCCGGTTCAATGTATTTTTTTATCAAAAGAAAATGGGCTCCATATATAATAGCAACTTTATGGGCTCTTTATTCCCACCATTTTGCTATTTTCGCAGTTATAATACAAGGTTTTTGGTTTTTATATGAATACTTTTTTGGGGAAAGAAAAAAAGTGAGAGGAATGTTAATTGCATTCATTGCTGTTGCTGTTGGTTACACCCCCTGGTTAATACCTTTGTATAATCAGACAAAAATGGTTGGTGGTGGTTTCTGGTTGGGGAAACCAACGACTATCGATCTTAGAAATTTATTTTATGACTACCTTGGGGAAGGAATAAAACATAAACTAGCCGAAGGAGCAAGAATTACGGTTTTGATTACCCTTACTTTAAGAGCATGGGAAAAAGACATTAAAAAATCATTCTTTCTTCTTTCTTGGTTCTTGACCCCAATTTTGCTTACCTGGTTAATTTCTCAAAAATTTACCCCAGTTTTTTACAACCGCTACCTTCTCTACACTATCCCCGGTGCCATGATTATTCTTGCTTCCCAACGTAGAAAGGTTTCAAATTTGTTGATTACCTTGATAATTTTTCTTTTTATTATTATTGACCGGAACTATTTTTTTAACCCATCAAAAATTCCCTTTAAAGATTTGGCAAGTTATGTAAAACAAACACAAATTAAAGGAGATTTAATAATAAATGAGGATGCAGGAAACCATAAACTTTGGGAATCAAAATACTACGGTAT
>JAPLZT010000144.1 GCA_026394855.1 Candidatus Woesebacteria bacterium | reverse complement strand
ACGGTTATCTATCATTATGGAAGTACCATTTTTGTAGGTTACATAATTCGGACTTGCTTGACAATCAACACCAAGCTGGATACGGGCATCTTTGTATAATGTTAACGCCCTAGCGTAAGTAAGCGGAGAATTGGGATTTATATAGTCAGGAGTTACATCTACGGTAGGAACCGCTGTACCGTTATCAACCGGCACTGAGCCGTTGCTTTTTACCCATAACGCCAAAATAACGAGGACTAAAACTATAACTAAAATAACCATCGGATTTTCTTTGCTACTTGTACTCATATAATTTAATTCAAAAATAAAAATTATTAATAATATTTAGCTATAATCCCAATTGTTTTTTTAGACTAGTTAAAGTATCTCTACGATCTTGGCTGATTTCATAATCCCAAATAAATGCCAGATTGTTTTTGGCCATAGCAGTTTCGCAGTTTTTGATATTAGTATTGATTTTTGAGATATAGACATCTGCCAGTAAATTGGCTCCTTCCGGACGATACATCATTTGCAGAATCTGCATAGCGTAACTCTCAGCCGTTTTCAAATCTCCGGCGTTGTAAGCATCCCTGCCATATTTCTCAAGGGTTAAAATGCGAAGGTAGCGAAAACGCCAAGCTTCAGAAATTTTATTATAAACAATCGTAGAAAATTTAAGTGAATTTGCCAAATCCCCTTTTAACCAATATGTATTATAAGTATAAACATAAAACTCACTCTCAACTTTTTTGAAATCATCAATTTCAGCCCATTGATTTTTATAAACTTCCAAAAGAATATCCGCAAACGCTACATAATCACGGACAAGTACAGCTTTAGTTTCTTTGGCCAGTAAATCTTTCTGTGTTTGAGTAAGAACAACAGGTGGAGCGGTGATAGGTTTTATCACTGCTGGATTTTGAGTAGGGGTATTTTTGTCCGGAATTGTATTTTGTATATTATCTTTTACTTCAGTCTTATCGACAACTGGAGCATCAACCTTTTTACCCTTCAAAACCAAAAAAACTCCAAGAATGATAACTAAAATTATAACAATAAAACTGATGTATTTTTGTATATTGTGTTTGCTCCTTCACGAAGAAAAACACAACCCTGTTTGGTTATGAATTTCAAAAAATCAATTCTTTTCATACTCTCAAAAAGCAAAAACCAAAGGTTCTTTTATAAGATTTCTCTGTTTGGTATTTATGGAACGATTTGTTTCAATGATTAATTTGGTTGCTTCAAGTAAATTTGCTTTTGTTTCTTTTAGGGTTTTTCCTTGAGTATTAGCACCAGGAACTTCTTCCACCCAGCCCAAAAACCATTTTCCACTTTTTTTATATACAGCCGTGAAATTATGTTTAATCATATTTAGAGTATACCCCCACACTTATTAAAAGTCAAAAAATAAGCAATAACCCCTCCTAGCCTCCCCTTGTCAGGGGAGGAATAAAATTAATCCCCCTGACAAGGGGGATTTAGGGGGTTGTATTTGTAAGCAAACAAAAAACACCCCTTTCGGGGGTGTTTTTTGAAGTTTGTAGTATTCGACCTCTACAAAATTAGATTAACTTTAGAAGCTACCAGTTGCTGTTACACCAGTTGCTCCGACAGCTAGAAGATTTCCTTGAATATCACGGATACCAACTGTGGCTGTACCGGCAATAGCGGTCACAGCAGCAAGTGTCTGGCTTGTTGTACCACCAGTACCGCCAGTTGCGGTTTTAATGGTGACAGTAAGCTGAGTTCCTGCTGCGTTAAGGGAAAGAGTATCGGTAGTTGGAGTAAGTGCAACATAAGTACCACCACCATAAGTATCAGTGAAGGTAAGTATGCCAGCAATAGTACAAGTTGCAAGAGTGGTACCGTTTGATGTACATGCGAGACCACCAGTTGCGGTATTAGCAA
>JAPLZT010000043.1 GCA_026394855.1 Candidatus Woesebacteria bacterium | reverse complement strand
TTTGCCGCAGAAAGCCATGTAGACAGATCAATTGTCGGGCCTCAGGTTTTTCTTCAAACAAATGTAATAGGAACCCAGGTTCTTTTAGACTCGGCACTTAAACATAATGTAAAGAAATTTCATTATGTTTCAACGGATGAAGTTTTTGGGGCACTTGAATTAGAATCCAAAGAAAAATTTAATGAAAAAACTTTATATGATCCCCATAGCCCATATTCTGCTTCCAAGGCTGCCTCCGATCACTTAGTTAGGGCTTACTTTCATACTTATGGACTTCCTGTCACAATTACAAATTGCTCAAATAATTTTGGTCCATATCAGGACCCCGAAAAGTTTTTACCCAGAGCTATTACTAATTTAATTCAAGGAAGGCAAGTTCCTTTATATGGTGATGGGAAGTATGTTAGGGATTGGCTTTTTGTTGAGGATCATGTAAGGGCAATTGAGGCAGTTTTGGAAAAAGGCAAAGTTGGTGAAACTTATTTGGTTGGAGGGTTAACCGAAGACATAAATCATTTGGAAGTTACCGAAAAACTTCTTCAGATTTTCGGAAAAGATGAAGGCAGTATTAAATTTGTTACAGATAGAAAAGGGCATGATCGAAGATATGCGGTTGATTGGACTAAGATTGAAAAAGAACTTGGTTGGAAGCCTTTATACGGATTTGATGAGTGGCTAACAAAAACTGTTAATTGGTACAGGCAAAATGAGCGGTGGTGGAAACCTTTAAAAAAAGAAGCGGAAAAGTTGTACGAAAAAACCGGACAGAAATGAAAAACGCAAACAGTTATATTAAAAAAACGTCTATTTCAGGACTTTATATAATAGAAAGACCTACCTTTCCTGATGAAAGAGGTTTTTTCAGAGAAATCTTTAGACTTGATGATTTGGAAAAGGAGACGGGAATAAAATTTAACATTGTTCAATCCAATCACGCAAGATCTCTTCCAAATGTTATCAGGGCCTTACATGCTGAAGATTGGAATAAATTAGTTTATCCGATAAGAGGAGAAATATTTTCAGCCATAGTTGATATACGTTCCGACTCTCAAACTTTTGGGAAATATGAAACCTTTAATTTTGATGAAAATTCCCACAAGGCATTATTTATTCCTAAAGGTTTGGCAAACTCAATCTGCGTTATCGGTTGCGAGCCTGTTGATTATCTTTATTTGGTGGATGCATACTACAATGGCGGTGACCGAAAAGCTATAGCTTGGGATGATCCTGATTTAAATATTAAGTGGCCAATTAAAAACCCGATTATTTCAGAGAAAGACAGACATAATCCCACATTAAGACAGATGTTTCCGGAAAAGTTTTCTGCAAAGCAGAATTAGTATGAAAAAAATTTTTGTAACAGGAGGGTCAGGTTTAGTCGGATCTTTTTTTGTTGAGAATTATTCAAAGAAATATCAAATTATGGCTCCGGAGTATCCCCAAATAGATTTAACCAAAAAAGAAACATTTGAAAATATAATTAAAGAAGAAAAACCGGATGTTATCCTGCATTTTGCAGCCTATACCGATGTTAGTCAGGCCGAAAGTCAAAGAGATGACAGGAGTGGCGCTTGTTGGCAAATAAATGTAGAAGGAACAAGAAATTTAGTTAAATTAGCAAAAGAAATAAACGCTCATTTTATTCATATTTCAACAGATTACGTATTTCCGGGGTCGGAAGAAGATCCGGGGCCACACAAGGAATCCGATACGCCTGAGGTAAATTCTTCGAAATTAACTTGGTATGGATTTACCAAAGCGGAGGCAGAAAGAGTGGTTAATAGTATTTTGGGTAGGAAAAGGACTATTTTAAGATTGGTTTATCCGGTTCGTGCAAAATACTCCGCCAAACTTGATTATTTAAGAAAACCACTAAGTTTATTTGACCAAGGAAAGCTATACCCTTTGTTTAATGATCAGCAGGTGACAATTAGTTTCATAGATGAGATAGGTTTAGCACTCCAAAAAATAATCGACGGGAAAGTTTACGGAAATTTCCACGCATCAACTCCCGATTTATCAACCCCATATGAGTTGATAAGTTACTTAATTGAGAAGGCAAGGGGGGTGAAAGGTGTTGTTAAAAAATCTTCTTTAAGTCCTTCAGTAAGATATCAGAAATTTGGAGGATTAAAAGTTGAAGAAACAGAAAAAATATTAGGAATTAAGTTTAGTCCTTGGCATCAGGTTATTGACCAGCTTGTCGCCAATTTTTAATTTTTTTATGGTTTCCCGAAAGAAGAACCTCCGGTACTTTCCAACTATTAAATTCTTCCGGTCTTGTGTATTGGGGATATTCAGTATACCCCGGCCTTGAATGCGATTCTTCTACAATTGATGCTTCTTTTCCGACAACTCCGGGAATTAATCTGACCACCGAATCAATAATAACCATTGCCGGAATTTCCCCTCCGGTTAAAACATAATCTCCAATCGAGATAATTTCATCTACTAAATGTTCATGAACTCTGTGATCAATTCCTTCATAATGACCTGCAATCAAAATAATATGAGAAAGTTTGCTTAATTCTTGTGCTTTTTG
The DNA here is from genome assembly GCA_026394855.1 of Candidatus Woesebacteria bacterium. GTDB lineage: Bacteria > Patescibacteriota > Microgenomatia > UBA8517 > UBA8517 > JAPLZT01. The sequence continues at coordinate 9,526 of JAPLZT010000043.1, read as the reverse complement.
CTGCGCGAATCTTTTGCCTCCCGCATCCAAAAGGATTACCTTGGTTGTTGGTGATCGGTGATCAGTGATCAGTGATCTGAGCGCGACATCAACTACATCTACTCTCATTATCATTCCCGGGCCTCCTCCATATGGTCTGTCATCGACTGTGCGTCTGTCATCAAGTCCCCATTTTCTTAGATCGTGGATATTAATTTCCACTAAGAATTTATCCTGAGCCCTTTTGATGATAGATTCCCTAAAGGGTCCCTCAAACATTTTCGGAAATAGAGTAAGTATGTCAATTTTCATTGCCTTATTGTATCATTTAGTTATGAATGGGCGAAGCCCGTTCATATGTGAATATGGACAAGGTTGTGATTGTTATGCCCGCTTACAATGAAGCGGAGAATATGGGCCCCATGATTACGGAGCTTTTTGAGGAAGTTTTTCCCAAGATAACCGGAGTCGAGATGAATCTTTTGATAGTTGATGATTTTTCTCCCGATAAAACCGGGGATATCGTTAAGAAGTATCAGGGAAAGTATTCAAACTTATATTTACTTCAAAAGGAAAGGGAGGGATTGGGTTGGGCGTATGTCAAAGGTTTTAGATATGCAGTTGAAAAACTTCATGCTGATGCCGTAATGGAGATGGATGCGGATTTTCAGCACCCGCCGAAATTTGTTATTCCCATGGTTGAGGCCTATTTAAACGGGGCCGATTATGTGATCGGAAGCAGGTACATTAAAGGAGGATCAGTTCCCAAAAATTGGGAAACTTTTAGAAAACTTGTTTCCTACTTTGGCAACTTGTTTATTAGAATAGTTCTTGTTAAACCAAAACTTCATGATTTAACAACGGGATTTCGTTTAACGAAAGTTAAGGGAGTCCTTGATCAAATTGATCTTGAACATTTGATGGAACTGGGAAGATTTTCCCATAAAGTCGACCTTTTTTATCAAAGCATAAAGCATGCCAAGAAAGTTGTTGAAATTCCGTTGGCATTTGCATCAAGAACAAAAGAAAAATCAAAATTTAATACCAAAGAAACAATATCTACATTTAGGGTGGCAATAATCTTAGGGATTAAAGATAAGGTAAGATTTATTAAATTTGGAATTGTGGGTTTTACGGGTTTTTTGGTTAATTATCTGGGACTTGAGGTATTAAAAAGGTTTGGCCTTTCAACTTATTTTTCAACACTTCTGGCAACAGAGGCAGCAATAATTTCCAATTTTATTTTTAATAATGTTTGGACTTTTAAGGATAAAACGATAACTAAAGTTGGGGACATAATACCCCAATTTTTAAAGTTTAATCTATCTTCCCTTTTTGCCGTAGTTGTTCAGCCTTTGATAGTAACCGGTGCAGCCAGGATATTTTCGGATAGTCCTGTTGTTCGACTTTTTGCTTTAGTCTTTGCCCTAATTGTTGTGGTTATTCCCTATAACTACGTTGTTTACAACCTCTTTATTTGGAAAACCTGGAAGCTTCCTTGGAAGAAAAAATAATGTTTGTTTCCCCGGTGGAAAATGGGGTATGCCGTCTTCTCCAATTTCACCAATTAAACCAATTCTTATTTTTTGCAATCTCCAATGACGGGGTATTTCCATTTGTACAATATTAGACGGAAGGCTTTGGATTAACCCACGTTTTAGAGAAATGGTGCCCAGTTGGAGACAGGCATTGTGTTTTGCGATATGTAGGCAAGGGAAAAAAGAAAAATTGGAATGATTATAACTGCAAACGCAATCTTGAACTCTTTTGTTACCAGTGTATTTGCGTAGGCTTTGATAATGAAAGGAACTGCGGGAAGAGCATACCTAAGAATGTCTCTATGGGCTACAAAAAGGATTGAAAGAATAAATATTCCCGTAAACCAAGACGCTATGTAATCTTTTTCCTTAACAAGTTTGAGGAGACCTAAAATTCCTAAAAGATATATAAATATAATTTCTTCAAGCCAGAATGTTCCTACCCATGGTGCTGAATAGTTAAATACCGAAAATGGGGGAAACATTAGGTGGACATTATCGCCCGAATGGAAATAAGCCCAGAAATCTTTAAGCTGTATTCCAAAAAGGGAAAATACCAAGACTAAAGAAAGAGGGATAAAAAGTATCGGCCAGTATTTTTTTACCTCAAGTATTTTGAGGATGTTTTTATTTGTTGTAAGCGCAATTTTTATGGCAGGAACTAGGATTGCCAAAAGATAGGCAACAAAGAGAAGAATCCCCGGCGGTTTTGCCAGTTGTGCCAAAGCTCCCCAAAGACCTGCTAATGAATATTTTTTGTTTTGAAAATAATAAATGGAAGCGATTACTCCTGCAATGAGTAGTGGTTCCGCGGAACCTACCGATTTAACTATCAGCCATCTGGCTGGAAAAACTGAAAAAACCAATGTTAGAAAGAGAGAATTTGCTTCATTTTGGTACTGTCTTATGAATTTATAGAAGAAATAGGTTGCCAATACCGAAGCCGTAACTGTTACAAAAAGCATTGCATAAGGAAAGCCAATAAACACAGAAAAAACTCTTATAAGAGCCGGAAATAGAGGGAAAGGGGCTGCATAATACTCTATTGGGAGAGGAAACTGAAAGTTCCATTTAATAAATTCCGGGTTATAGAGGCTTTTAGCAATAACTAAGTAAATTGGTCCATCGTAATTGGAAACTATAGTTGCCATTCCGGCTTGAGGAAGCGGAATTCCCCAAATATTTTTTACTCTTACAAAAAAGGAAATCCAAATAAAGATTGTGGGAATTAGAGATATAGCTGCAAGTAAAAGAAGCTTTTGAATCTTTTTCATTAAGTCTATTATACTCAAAATACCTTAATTTGTGTCAATAAATAGTATTTTGGGGGATCAAAATCACTTGCGAGAGATTAAATCTCGAGTAAGTGGAGTTTATATGCTAGACTTTGCCTGTATGCCAAAGGTTGGATTGTCAGTTGTTATTCCTGTGTATAACGAAGAGGCTGATCTTGCAAAAAATATTCCCATTCTTTCTTCGTTTTTAGAAAAAGAGATGGAAAAATATGATTGGGAAATAGTAATTGCTGATAATGCATCAGTCGATAAAACTCCGGAAGTATCTAGGGAATTAACTACTAAGAATAGTAAGGTTAGATACGTAAGGCTTGAGAAAAAAGGAAGGGGAAGGACTCTTAAGAAAGTTTGGTTGGATTCCAAAAAAGAACTTCTTTCATATATGGATATTGATCTTTCAAGTGATGTTTCATTCTTTCCCAGACTTATAGAAAAACTTGAGGGGGGCAGTGATATTGCGATAGGTTCAAGATTGGTTAAGGGAGCAAAGGTAATTGATAGACCTTTTATTAGGGAAATCATGTCCAGAGGCTACAGCTTTCTTTTTAGAACATTTTTTGGAACTAAGTTTAAAGATGCCCAATGCGGATTTAAGGCAATAACGAAAAAAGCTGCAGACAAAATACTACCGCAAGTAAAAGATACTGATTGGTTTTTTGATACGGAAATGTTGGTTGTTGCACAAAAAGCGGGGTTTAAAATAGCAGAGGTTCCAATAACATGGAAAGATGATCCCAATTCGACGGTAAAGGTGGCAAAGACAGCTTGGGGAGATATTAAGGGAATGTGGAGGATATATTGGGAAAAACCCTGGGAAAAACTAAAATGATTAAGAAATTAACAAATTTTATTAAAGAGAATAAATATGAAGTTTTAATTCTTGTTTTTATTCTTCTTTTGGCTTCATTTTTACGGCTTTATAAAATAGATGAGTACATGACTTTTTTGGGTGATGAAGGAAGGGATGCAATTGTTGTCAGACGTCTTCTTGTTTATTTTGATCCGATTTTGGTAGCCATCCGTCTTTGTTGCGTTAGTAGGTGTTCTTACTGTATTTTTGGTTTGGTATGTTGGCAGAGAGTGGTTCCCCACTTCGCTAAAGCTACGCGGGGCAAGTGGCCTAATTGCCGCATTTTTCTACGCAATTTCCCCGACCGTAATTGTTTATTCCCGATCTTCATGGAATCCAAATGTTATGCCGTTTTTTTCGTTACTTTCCATATATTCCGTTTGGAAAGTATACGAATCCCGCGGAGCCTCGCGCGAAGTGGGATGGTGGATGGCAATTTTAGGAATTTCATATGCATTTTGTCTACAGTCGCATTATTTAGGACTTTTACTTTTACCCACCATAGGAGTTTTCCTGTTTATTAAATATCTGAAATTAAAGAAGGAAAAATCACTAAAGCCATTTATGAAAAATTCCATTATTGGTCTTATTTTATTTTTGTTTTTAATGAGTCCATTGGTTATTTTTGACGCCCGTCACGGCTGGAATAATTTTGCTGCCATCAGGAAATTTTTTACAGTAAGACAGGAAACTGTTTCAATTAGGCCCTGGAATGCAATCCCTAAAATTTATCCGATTTTCGAAAAGGTAAATATACGACTTCTTGCCGGCAGAAATGATTTTGCGGGTAAAACTATTACTTTCGCCTTTGTTGCATTTTTGCTTTGGCTGTTCATCAAAAAACGTTCACTGTTCACCAATCACTATTCACTAATCACTTTATGGTTAATTATAGCCATAATCGGCCTAGGTCTTTATAAACAGGAAATATATGATCATTATTATGGATTTTTCTTTCCTGCACCTTTTCTTTTAATCGGAGCTTTGGTACAAGACACTTGGACTATTACTAAGAAGGTGGGAAGAATTTTAATTGCTGTTGGTTTTATTTATTTAATTCTTCTTAATTTTAGAGAAAATCCTTTGAAGTATCCTCCCAATCAACAGTTGAGAAGAGCCAAGGAAGTGGCTCAGAAAATTTCTGAAGAATCAGCCGGTAGGCAGTTTAATTTAGCTGTTATTGCAGAAAGAAATTATGAAGCAGGGTATCAGTATTTCTTAGAAATGTGGGGGAAAAAGGTTGTTAAGATAGATGCTCAAAAACCTGATACAATAACCAACCAGCTTTTTGTTGTTTGTGAGATGGAAAAAACCAAATGTGATCCGACACACAGTCCAAAGGCTGAAGTCGCCAATTTTGGCTGGACTAAAATAGAAAATGAATGGACACCGTTTGGAACAACTCTGTACAAATTAGTTCATACTAAATAATTATGAATTACGAAGAATCGCTTAAAATCTTGGAGGAAATCAAAAAGGCAAAAAAGATTCTCATTAATTGTCACAAGAATCCGGATTCTGATTCTGTTGGATCCGCTTTGGCTGCAGCTCAATTTATTAAGTTTTTAGATAAAGAAGTTAGAATCATCTGTCCCACTAAAATTAATAGTCAACTTAAGTTTATTGAAAATTTTGAGACGATTGAACAGGGTGTTGATTTTAATAGCGTTAATTATAAAGATTACGACTTATTTATTGTTCTGGATTCTTCCAGCTGGGATTTTGCTTCAAAAATGGAAGAAAATAATATTCCTCCGATTAAATTAATTGTTATAGATCATCATGCAACTAATAAAAGGTATGGTTCGATAAATTTAGTTGATAAAAAATTGATTGCAGTATCGGAACTTTTATATTCTTTTTTTGAAGACTGTGGATTTGAAATAGATAAAAAAGTTGCATCATTTCTTCTTGTCGGAATAATTGGAGACTCCGGAGTTTATAGATTTCCCGGGACAACCGCAAAAACATTAGAAATTGCCGCTGAGTTAATTTCAAAGGGTGTCGATCAAAATGAAATTATTAGAAATTTATATTTTTCGGTTGACTTTGAAGAATTTAAATTTTGGGGAAGGGTGATGGATAAAATGCAATATGACAGGGAATACAATTTCGTTTGGGTAGCAATTTCAAATGAAATATATAAAGAATTTGGAGGAAGAAAAAATTATAAAGAAGATACTGCAACGACATTTTTTCAATCTATTAATTTTTCCGATTTTGGAATTGTAATGATTGAAGAAGAAAAGGGAACTCTCAATGTCAGTCTGCGTTCAAGAACAGGTCTTGACGTGTCGCAAATTGCAGTTGAACTAGGTGGAGGAGGTCACAGATATGCATCCGGTGGGGGGATTAAAGGACTTCAATTTAATGAAGCGGTAGAGAAAGTCTTGGGAGTTGCAAGAAAGTATGCTAAAAAAACTAATTAAGGAAATACTGGATCATAAAGTTGTTTATTTTCTTCTTTTAATTATTCTTGGTTTTGGATTATTCCTTAGAGTTTATAATTTAAATGCTATTCTCGGTTTTTACTACGATCAGGGAAGAGACGCTCTTTCTATTTGGAATTTATGGCATTTGGGAAATATTCCATTTATAGGTCCCACAACCGGGATTGCGGGAATATTCAGAGGACCTCTCTATTACTATCTTATCGCACCTTTCTATCTTATTGGAAAAGGAAATCCGATTTACCCTTCAGTTTTTCTTTCTCTTACCACAGTCATTGCCTCGGGACTTATGTATTATCTTGGTTTCAAGATTCAGGATAGAGTAACTGGTTTGATCGCGGCTATAATTTCTTGTTTTTCCTTTAATATCATTATGGCTTCCCGCTGGCTTTCAAACCCTACACCAATGCTTCTTTTAAGCATGCTTTTTGTCTGGATGCTAATACTGATAGTTGAAGGAAAGAAATGGGCTTGGGCGCCTGCTATCTTTATTGCTACAGTTTCACTTTTCCATTTTGGCTCAGCCGGAGAAGTTTTTTACTTCGTAGCCTTGCTTGTTGTTTTTGTTTGGCAATTAAAATTAAGAAGATTGCCAAATAAGAAGATAATTATCTGGTCGACAGTTTTGGTATTACTAACACTTCTTCCTTTAATTGCCTTTGATATTAAAAACCACGGTTTAATTGTGGAAAACATTAAAAAGTTTTTGTTTACGGAAGGAAGTTTTAAGCTTCCTGCATGGTGGATGGTCGGTGATAAATTTGATTTTTACTATGATGTTTTTACCAACAAATTATTTAATGCAAGATATTACTACGAAAGATTTCTTTTGGGTGGTGTTTTATTAATCTTCTTTTACAACTTGCATAGACTCATCAAAAAAGATGGGGTAAAAGTTTTAGTTCTCTTACTGTCATCGGTTATCTTGGGAGTTGTTTTCTTTCAGGGCAACTTCGGTAACTTTTACGACTATTATCTTACGGGCTACTACCTTCCCTTCCTTCTTCTTTTTGCAATAACCTTAGGATCTATTCGGAAATCATATTTAGGAAAGATATTTGTGATTTATTTTATTTATATATTTCTTTCAAATAATTCGGCCATATTGAAATTTAAACTAATGGATAAAGGCGATGGACCAAATAGTATAAGCTTCTGGGCACAGAAGCAGGCAATCGCGTGGATTTATAATGATACTAAGGGTAAAGACTTTAATGTAGATGTCTATGTTCCGCCGGTTATTCCCTACGCATACGACTATTTGTTTAAGTGGCTTCCCACTACGCCAAGGCTTCGCGGGACAAAGGGGAACTTAGTTGAGAATAATATTCCCCTGCTTTATCTTTTATATGAACATGATCCGGATCATCAGGAAAGGATCGATGCCTGGATGGCAAGACAAAAAGGAATTGCTAAAAGCGAAGAAATTAAAAAGTTTGGAGCAATTACGGTCGAAAGAAGAATTAGAATCAAATGATCCTCAAGTTTGTCAAAAAAAATTATTTATTTTTAATAATACTCATTGCCGGAATGTTTTTCAGGGTCTATAAACCCATTTCCTGGATGCCTTATGGACACGATCAGGATCTTGCCGGATGGATTATTAAGGATATTGTTTTTGATAAACACATAAGGCTTATTGGACAGGAGACTACATCAAAAGGGATTTTTATAGGTCCGCTATTTTACTATCTTCAAATACCATTTTTCTTTTTAACCAAATGGCGGCCAACGGGTGCGGTTTTTTTGGTAACTTTAATTTCTGCCTTTGGAATATTTTCCTATTATTATTGCTTCAAAAAAATGTTTAATAACAGAGTTGGTATTTTTGTCTCTTTAATTTATGCAATTTCCTACTTAATTGTTTTTACGGACCGCGAAACGGTTCCAACTATGCCTGTAATGATCTGGAGTGTTTGGTTTTTGTTTTTTCTATGGCAGCTTTATAAAGGAAAACAGAAATCATATTTGTTTTTGGGACTGCTTCTTGGTTTGGTTTGGCATTTTAATTTAGCCTCAATTATTCTTGTTCCTCTCATTCTTCTTGCTCAGATATTTTCAAGAACAAAAATGAACTTTAAATATATATTATTGGCTATCGGAATTTTTGGAATTTTAATGTCTCCATTCTTTATTTTTGAGGTAAGACACGGCTATCAACAAACTAAAGCAATTGCCTTATCTTTAACAGCACCAAAAGACTATATTCCCGGTACAGGGAAGGGTTTTGCAAAACTAGACAGGGTAATGCAATTGGTGGATAAAAATATAACCGGATTATTTTGGGGGAACAGATCATTTTATCCGCCTTCCTGGAATTTTTATTTATTGTCTTTTGTCTTTGTCTTTTTGTTTTTCAAGACAAAAGTATTAGACCGTAGGTTTGGTCTAATTTTGCTTTTTTGGCAAATTCTTTATATTTCATTTTTTTCACTTAATTCGCTTAATGTCTCGGAGTATTACTTAAACGGAATGAATGTAGTTTGGATTTTATTATTTTCGGTTTTTATATCTTACTTATTCGAAAAGAAAAAATTAAAGTGGTTTGGTAAATTTCTTCTTTTCCTTTTGATAATTAGTAATTTATGGAGTTTTATAGAATATAAGTCCAATAGAACTAATTATTTAGAAAGAAGGACTTTGGTTAAAGAAATTAAGAACGATGCAAAAAGAAATAATTTTCCCTGTGTTTCAGTTTCATACATTACAGCTTCAGGCTATGAATTAGGCTACAGATACCTCTTTTGGCTGGAAGGGATGCATGTAAATAATCCTGATTCATTATCTCCCGTATATACCATTGTCTTTCCCCACTCAAAAGTTGATAGAATAGATAAAAGCTTTGGAGCATTGGGTTTGATATATCCGGATTACAAAAAGTATCAGCCGAAATCGGTTGAGAAGAGTTGCTCCGGAGCCAATTCAAATATTACAAACCCAATGTTTGGCTTTAATAATTAACTAGTATGAAAAAATTGTCTGTCGTAATTCCTGCTTACAACGAGGAGGGAAGCATCAAGAAGGGATCCTTAGAAGAAGTTTGGAGTTTTTTAGAAAAACAGAAATACGATTGGGAGGTAATTGTTGTTGATGATGCCTCAACCGATAAAACTCTACCTCTTTCTCAGGAATTTGCTAAGACGCATAAAGGAATAAAGGTATTTCCCGAACCGCATAGGGGAAAAGGAGGATCGGTTATAGCCGGAATGTTAAAAACAACGGGGGATATTGTGATTTTTTGCGATATGGATCAGGCAACTCCTATTAACGAATTTGAAAAGTTTATTCCAAAGTTTGAAGAGGGATACGACATAGTAATTGGATCAAGATCAGGACGAAAGGGAGCACCACTGATAAGAAAACTTATGGCATATGGATTTTCTCTTCTTAGGACAATTATTTTGAGACTTCCAT
>JAPLZT010000067.1 GCA_026394855.1 Candidatus Woesebacteria bacterium | reverse complement strand
CACTCTTACTCATGAAACAGGACATTTATATGCTGCGTGGATACCGGGAAAACTTAGTACATTTTTGTATAACGACGGGGTTAAATCAGAAGGTTTTCTTTGTACATACCTTTTGAACCAAACACAAGCAGAAGACTTCCCTGAAACAATTGCTCTTTTTGTTTCACACACTTCAAACACCAATAACGCTTGCCTCACAAATTACAAAACACAATATCCAAATCACTGGCAATTTGCACGCAATAATATTTTTTACAGCAACTTAGATTGGTAAATATTGTAAAATAAGATATGAATAAACATCTTGGCCAAAAGACAAAGTATCTTCTAGTGGGATTGTTATTGTTATCAGTAATTTCTGTTGTCTTTGTTTTTTCAAGCACAAAACCAAAAACAAACAACAACGCCACCCCACAGCCGTCTCAGATAAAAACAATCGACTGGAGCAAGTTAACACCGGGAGAAAGCACAACAAAGGATGTTACGGACGTATTGGGTAATCCCATAATTCAAAAGGAAAATGTATATTTTTTTAAATCTTCAACTTCCGTTGCAAACAACGAGGCTGTAATTGAAAACGGAACCGCTCAGTTTTTTAAAGAGATTGTTACACTTTCAGATAAAAAAACCGTTGACACAATTACATCAAAATATGGACTAGCCCCAAACACCCTTTACGGATCAAATTCTATTAACGGATTTGATCTTTATGTTTACCCAGACAAAGGCGTTGCATATTTAGGGAATTCCATAACAAGGGACCTTTTAGAGATCTGGCATTTTACTCCTACCGATATAGATACCTTTTTAAATAAATGGGGACAAGGTTATTCCGTAAAACCACCTAAACCAACCTTTTAAGTCTGGACTTTGACAGGCATTATAAGATGAAGAAAATTGGGGTCTTTAGGGTCGGTAAAAACTCCCGGGGACGAAGCATTATTAAATTCCATGACAACTTCTTCTCCTGTTACTGCTCTTAGAAAATCTTCCAAAAATTTATAATTAAAAGATATTTCCCCTTCGACAAGCTCAGGGCCTTCGGTATTTATCTTCGCATCTATGACTGTTTCCTGATTTCCTACCTGCGAGCTTTCCGCGGAAAGCTTTATAGAATCTTTCATTATTTTTATTTTCACAATATTTGCAGAATCTCTGGCAAAAACAGAAGAAAGTTTAACGGCTCTTAAAAACTCTTCTTTATCTACCCTAACCTTAACACTTGAGTTTTTTGGTATTATTTTTTCAAAGTCGGGAAATTCCCCTTCCAAAACCCTTGAAGAAAGAATTAAATTATCCAGTCCAAAAACTATCTGTTTTTCTTTTTCTTTTACGCCTAAAAGGATATTTTCATTTTCTTCCCCTACCCTTGAAACTTCCAAGAGAATGTTTTTAGGAATAACTATTTTAATCTCGCGACCTGCCTTTTCAAGATTAATTGTTTTCTTAGAAAGCCTAAAGCCGTCAGTTGCAACCAAAGATAGATTTTTTTTGGAAAGAATAAAAAGAATTCCTGTCAAAATTGGTCGCCCTTCATCGGAAGAAGCTGCAAAAGAAACTTGAGGTAACGCATTTAAAAATTTTGTTTTAGAAAGATCGATCGATTCATCTTTTTTAATGATTTGAGGGACTTTAGGAAAATCTGACGCATTCATCCCTGATATTCTTCCTGTAAAACCTGATCCTGTAATTCTTAAACTTTCTTTCTCGGATATCAAATGAATAGTTCCAGAGTTTAGGTTACTGACAATCTCAAAAAAGTTTTTTGCCGGAATTGTCAATTCCCCATCTTCTTTTATTTTTGCCCCTAAGGAAATTGAAGCAGAAGTTTCCAAATTAGTTGCTGATAATATTAATTTTGTTTTGTCTCCCCTAAGAAGAATGTTTGCAAGAACAGGAAGCTGTGCTCTGGAACTTACAAAGCGTGATGTTATAGAAAGAGCTTTACTTAAATTTTCCTGCAAAACTTCTAAATCCATATTTAGTATTTTACCTTATTTAACTAGTAGTACTAGTAGTAGAGACTGTTGATAAGTGGAAAACTCTCTTGAATTAAACATAACTTTCGGAAAACATTAGTGTTTACACTGAGGCCACCGAAGTGTTGATAGTTTTGTGGATAAATACTCTTAAGTTGTTGATAAGTGGACAGGTTGAAAAAGATATTCTCAAATCTTGTTTTTTATACCCAAGATATCCTCACGGATTTGCACATCGGTTGAGGCAAGAGAGGTTATTTTATTAACAGCATGCATAACAGTTGAATGGTCTCTTCCCCCAATTAATCTCCCCACCTCTTCAAAAGGCATTTGAAGTTCTGTTCGAAGTAAATACATTAAAATTTGGCGGGGTCTGGCAATCGGCCTTGCCCTGGAATCTCCCAACAATACCCTTTTACCTATCTGATAATATTTAGAAACCGTGTCAAAGATTTCCTCGGGAGTCTTTTTTGCCATCTTCCCGTTTGTTTCAACCCCCTTACCCAATGAAGTTTCTATTAATTCATTGGTTAGGGGGACTTTTTTAATTTTTATTTGAGTTAGAAGGTTTACAAGAAACCCTTCTATTTTTCTGGCTGATTCAAGGTTTGATGCAATGAGTTGTACCTGATCCATCTCAAGAGCCAACCCTTTTTCTTTTGACTTAATCTGGGTAATTGCGCATCTTAGTTCAAAATCAGGAGGGGCAATATCTACAATAAGCCCTGCTTCAAATCTGCTTCTCAACCTTTCTTCTAGTTTGGATATCTCCGAAGGAGGCTTGTCCGAAGTTAGTATAATCTGTCCCCCCGCGGAAGTAACCGCATTAAATGTGTGGAAAAACTCCTCCTGAACGGAATCTTTCCCGGCAATAAACTGAATATCATCAACTAAAAGAATGTCTAATTTTCTATATTTGTTTCTAAAGGCCTGAGTGGTTTTATTTCTGATTCCTTCAACAATATCGTTTGTGAAATCCTCACCCGTACAGAAGTAAACTTTTGTTTCGGAACCTTTCTTTAATACTTCATGGGCCACAGAAACCATTAAATGGGTTTTGCCTACACCAACGCCCCCCCAAATAAAGAGAGGGTTGTATGCTTTCCCCGGACTTTGGGCAACTGCTTCCGCTGCGGCATGGGCCATTTGGTTTGAAGAAGAAACCGCGAAATTTTCAAAAGTATGCCCGGGTCTGATCCTTGCCCTTAAAAGAATGTTTGTAAATTCTTCATCCAGCCTCTCCTCTTTTATTTCAAAAAGCGGGGTAATGGTTTTACTACCAGCCTCTTTTTGGGAAGGAACATTTTTAATAACAAAGGTTAAATCACAGGGTTTTCCCAGTATTTTTGTTAATGTGTCCTGTACCAGACCGAAATATCTTGTCTCGATTGTGTTTTTGACAAATGAAGAGTTACAGCCGATTTCTATTAAGAATCTTTCGTCAGTTGGTATAATTTCTGCAATATGGGTTTGGGAAAACCATGTTGAAAATATTGCTGATGAAACAGAAACCTTTATTGATTGCAGTGCGTCGTTCCATGTAGAAATTTTATCTATATCCATAAAATTTAGTACTTAGTACAGAGTACATAGTACGTAGTTTTTCAAAGAGCAGGAGAGCCAGAAGTTTCTAAGTACTTTGTACTTTGCACTGTGTACTATTTACTGAGTTATCCACAATTAGTCAAGACCCAGTTTGTCAATTGATAATTTGTAATTTTTAATTTAAAATTGGGACGTGGCTACAAAAAGGACATACCAACCAAGTAAAACCAAAAGAGTAAGAGTTCATGGCTTTAGGGCCAGGATGGCGACATTCAAAGGAAGACTTGTTCTTAAAAAGAGAAGAAATAAAGGAAGAGTTAAACTTAGCCTCTAATGCTTGCAACAAAATATACACTAAAAGGAGTCAGTAGGTTTGAGCGGGTGGAAAAGATGGGAGAAATTACCCAATCTGATTCTTTTGGCATAGCTGTATTTGACAGGAAAGACGCAGATGTGTCCAGTTTTGGATTTATTGTTTCAAACAAAATTTCTCCCGAGTCAACAAATAGAAATAGGGTCAAAAGAGCAATGAAGGCGGCAGTCAGATATGAACTTGGACAATTAAAAAGCGGACAAGACATTGTCTTTCTTGCTAAACAAAAAATATTAAGAAAATCAACGGAGGAGATTATTAACGAGGTAAGAATTGCCCTTAAGGAAGCTAATTTATACAAATAAATGATTCGATATTTTTCCAGAATTTTAAGACTTGTTTTTGGACCCGGCTGCAGGTTTCAGCCAACATGCAGTAATTATACTAAGGACGCAGTTAATAAATACGGACTATTTAGGGGTTCGTTTTTAGGGTTTAAAAGATTTTTAAGGTGCAACCCCTTTGGGGGTTCTGGATATGATCCTGTTATATGAATATTTTTAATATAATACTAGTTCAGCCTTTGGCAAACGGACTTATATTTTTCTATGGAATCCTATGGCACAACATGGGCCTTGCTATCATTGTTTTCAGCCTTTTTTTAAGGTTTGTTCTTAATCCTCTAACTAAGCCTTATATGATGTCAATGAAAAAGATTAAAGATGCCGAGCCCCAGCTTAAAAAATTAAAAGAGAAATACAAAAACGATAAGACGGGGTTAATGAAGGCCCAAGCCGATTTTTATAAAGAAAAAGGAATTAATCCGGGAGCGGGATGCCTCCCCTATCTTTTGCAAATAGTTGTTTTAATTGCTCTTTTTAGTGTTTTTTCTAAGGTTTTGGTTAGCGGACCAGGCGGAATGGAAAAAATTAATTCCTATTTGTATCAACCGTTAAAATTTAAACAGGAAGAAACACTATCTACCCAATTTTTGTACATGAATATAACCAAGCCCGATGTTTTTAAAGTTCCTAATTTTCCGGTTCCTATCCCGGGTCCAATCTTGCTTTTAGCGGCACTCTTGCAGCTTGCATCTTCCCTAATGATGCTTCCTGCGATTAAGATTGAAGAGAAGATGGCATCTAAAACTCCCGAAAAAGGGGATGATATGCAGGCCTCTATGCAAAAATCGACAACTTATATGTTTCCTTTAATGACTTTAATTTTTGGTATGAGTTTTTCTTCCGGTCTTGCTCTTTACTGGGCGGTTTTTTCGGCATTTCAAGTTTGGCAGCAATATAAAACTTCGGGTTGGGGAGGTTTATCAAATACAATATGGAAAATAAAAGCGTATCTAAAGATAAACTAAAAAAGATTGAAGAGTCTGCAATTAAGCTTCTATCCCTTATGGGTTCATTGGCTAAGGTTAACGTTACCTCTGACGAAGAAGGTCAGGCGGTACTTATAAACCTTGAAACAGACGAAGAAACAGGTCTTCTTATAGGCAGACAGGGAGAAACCCTGACGGCAATTCAGACGATTTTGGGAATGATTGCAAGGAAAAACTTTGAGGAATGGGTAAGAATTACCGTTAATGTGGGAGACTGGAGTAAGAGCCAAAGAAACGGGCGAACCTCAATATTTGTACAATTTAACACCTAACCAAAGAAGAATTATTCACCTTACTCTCTCAGAAGATAAGGAATTAGAAACAGAATCTCAGGGAGAAGGCAAAGAAAGATTTCTTATTGTTAGGATAAAAAAGTAACTAAGTGGAGAGATTAATAGTATTTGCACTTGTTTTTTTACTACCCACCCAACTTGCATATCACTTCTGGCCGCAATTTTCCTACATACATGGTTTAAGGGTTGATTACCTTTCCCCCGCGATTTATCTAACGGATATCCTGATAGTTTTACTTTTACCATACATTAAAAAAAGACTTTATTTGTTATTACTACCCATTATTATTTTTGCTTTAGTAAATTGCGTCTTTGCTCAAATTCCGATAGTAGCCTTATTAAAATGGATAGTTGTTTTTAAATTAGTTGTTCTGGGACTTTATTTTTATTCCTGTGATTTACATATGCTAAAAAAAACAATTGTTTCAGCACTTTCCCTTTCTTTAGCGATCATTTTCCTAATTGGACTTCTGCAGTTTATATTTCAGAAAACAATTGGCGGACCACTATATTTATTAGGTGAAAGAAGTTTTACCTCATTAACTCCGGGAATTTCTTTAATGAATTTTTTTGGAAAAAGCCTAATGAGAGCTTATTCCACATTTTCCCATCCCAATTCTTTTGCCGGATTTGTTGTTGTTTCATTTCTTATTACCTTATCTTTTAAAAGTAAAAGGCGACTTTTTCTCTTTGTTGTTGTAGCATTGTCGTTGCTTTTGACGCTTTCACTAAATGCAATAATTGGAGTTTTTCTTGTCATAATACTTTTTTTTGTCATGAATAATTTTCCAAAGATTGTTGAGAAAACGAAAGCGTTCTTGCCGCTTGCATTAATTGGTCTATCTCTTTTATTTGCGGTTGCATCTTCAGTAATGCCTCTAGGCATTACTGTAAAAGAAAGTTATAAAGAAAGGGTTGTTTTAGCGGGTAAGGCGATAGAAGCCTTTTCTAATGACACCCTCCCCGTTCAAAAGAGCGGGGTTTCCCTCCAAAGGAGGATGACATATCAGCGTTCAATTCATCTCCGCAGTAAACTACGGAGTGTTTTTGAATGCTGTTATAAACCCATGTTGGGAGTTGGATTAAATAATTTCTTTTTTGCAAC
>JAPLZT010000017.1 GCA_026394855.1 Candidatus Woesebacteria bacterium | reverse complement strand
TTCTGAAAGCGGGTATAATTGTTTGGACAATTGACCCGGAAGGTAAACCACGTTTTTTAATCCGCCACAATAGACCTTTTAATGGTTATGAAGACGAGTGGACAATTTTGTTTGGAAATGTCGAGACTAATGAAGCAGAAGAAAATACCGCCCTCAGGGAGTCAGAGGAAGAATTTGGCCTCAGTAAAGCTAATAACGTCCAAAAATTGAACTATGAAATAGAATTTACAGATAAAAGAGGTAAAACAGTTATTAAATTTTTTGCAATAAGGCTAAAGGATATCGATACCAAAATTATACTTAATGAAGAAAGCATAGGTTATGATTGGATGACTATTACTAAAGTGAAAGAAGTTATGCAACATGACGACGAGAAAAAAGCATTTGATATTTTGATACAGGTGAATGCATTGTCATAACTTTACTCCTGCCTGAATTATCCTCACACCATGTTGACTGAACGAGAAACTTACAAAGAAGGCAGTTTGCTTACATATGTTTCTTCTGACGAACAAAAGAGTGTTGCAATAAAGTTCATGCATTCTTCTAAAAACATGTTAATTGACCAAACTGGAATGGATTATTTGACTGAAATAGAAGATACGATAAGTAAGCCGGAGGTCGATAGTGTTACCGCAGTTAGGGCAGCCATACATTATTTCGACACATATCTTTCTGACGAAATAAGAAGCTATTTACCGGAAAGATCTCCACGATTAACTGACGCAGCAGCAGTGTATTTTAGGTCTGATGTATATAAACAAACATATCCTCAACAAGTTACGGAAGTACTAGCTGGTATAGTTAGATCGCCTATCCAAGATATAGTAATAGCCTCACAAGAACAAATAGAAAGATTTAGCCCAAAGTCGGGTTTTACGGGCATGCTTACTCCAGAACTAGCCTACTGGATAGGTACAGCAGAAAGCCCAATTGTAAAACCAGATCCACCATGCGGAGTTGCCAGACAGGAGTTGTATAAATCACTCATAAAGTGTGGAATAAATCCATTGGAAAGACTGCAATTGGCAATCGATTCGAACAGCAGACAGGCTGATGTCAAAGTTCAACCAGACTCAACCTACAGCAGTATGTTTAGAAGAAAAGGGGAGCTTTCTTTGCATGCAACAGAAGCAGACTTAAATCGATGGGGAAAGAACAGTTCCAAACATTGGGGGAATATATTAAAGGAAAATGTCGAAGATACTCAAGACAACAGCATTCTGTTTTCAAGCGGAACTTCATCCTCCGAAGCAGTTTTATTAACTCTCTCAAAAGTATGTAATGGAAACGCATACATTCACCCTTATTGGTACTACGAAAATATGCTAACAGCACAAAAATCATTTTGTATATCAGATAAAGTTACTCGTTCCACACAAATAGTGTTGATAAATTTAGAACCAACTAATTTTTTTACTTTTGACAAATCTGCCCATATCGAAAGTCCAATCCAAACAATAAATAATCTTGCCCAATTTTGCCACGAGAATCCTGGAACGAATAGATATGCTGTAATTGATGTTACAGTCGATCCTCTGTTCCAAGTCAGAGAACACTTAGATAATGATCTACCGCCGAATTTACACATAATTAAAACATTGAGCGTAAGCAAACATCAAAGGGGCGGCCGTAAATACTTTTTTGGAGTAGCTTATACAACTGATGAAAAATTATCTCAAGAAATAACTAGAAAGAGAGCCTTAGTGGGTGGTAATATTTATGAACCTCATATCGTCCACTTCCCACGACCAAGTTCCACATGGCTGGCTAAACAAAGAGAAACCGTTAGTTTATTGAATTCACAACTTGCCAAAATCCATATGGATAATAATAAGGTAAGGTGGAATCTTTTTTCCTATACATACCATACTTTTTTCTTTCCGAAGGGTGAAGTTTTGAAAAGTATTCAAAATCTTGGTAGTCAAAACGAAAATATAGAAGGAAAAGTAAAGAATTTTAACAACGAAATAAATAAAATTGTAGCTAATGTTGTAAAAAAAATTAATTCGCCTTATATAGATTTGGGGGACAGCTTTGGGCTTCCTCAAACACGGGTGTGTATACAAGGAGGATACAATGAATTGAACGGAGTAAAATTCAGGCTGAAGTTGCCAAGAATATGTCCCGGTTATAAAACTTCACTTGAATTAGTTGTAAAAACGACACGCAATTTATTAACAGAGCTAACTGCTTCTCAGGAGAAGATAATAGCAACCTTGAGATAATTTTTTCATCGGCTATATTATTCGCCATCCATTCTCCCTACATATTCACCTGAATTAATAAACCCTTCCTCAAAATCTTCCTGAAGTTTTTTGGTTAAAGGTTTAGGGAAAAGGTTATCCGGAAGTTTATTTATATCAAGCCAAGTAGACCATTTTTTATCTCCATGTTCAGGATCAGGATAATGCTCAAGTTCCTCATATTTATTTACATCTCCCAAAATAAATAGTTCCAAACTGTGTTCATCTTTTTCGGGTTGAAGAAAATCTCGAATGTAAAGAATTTTTCTAAAATTTAATTTAACATCTTCTCCCAACTCTTCTTTTATTTCTCTTTGGGTTCCCTCCAAAACTGTTTCTCCGTATTCAAGTTTTCCCCCAATATAGTAATAGTAATCTTCTTCAGAATCGTATGTCACAAGAAGTTTTCCATTTTTAACAATCACCATTCTTAACCTTATTTTAATTCTCGGTTTTTCTTCCATATCTATAAAATCTTAACAACTTTATTTATAAGTTTGCCTGATTTATCATGATCAAAGAATCCGAAGATAAAGGCATCGGGATTTTTGAAAATAATTTTGATATATTCTTTAGTGTCGGTAGTGGTTTGATATGAGTCTATTTCTTTTGGATCAATCCAATGAAACGTTCCGTCTTTATTTGGTTCTACATTTACCTGTTTTGCAATTTTGACAATAAAATAGATATTCACCCATTCCGAATCATCCGGAGGATATGGATGTTGGGTTACAGAATATGGCTTTATTGATAAAAATTCCGTTAGTCCTGTTTCCTCTTTAATTTCCCGAAGGAGAGCATCGTAAAAACTTTCGTGAGGTTCCACCTTTCCCCCGATTCCTGCATAAAGTCCGGGATCAAGTTTTTTAGTGTCTGCTCTTTTAAGCATCAATATTTTACCGTCGCACCAAATAAGAGCGTTAACCGCCATAACGGTTTTATAGTCGGTATACTTTGAATAATCTCCCATATTAGCTATTTACCAGTTTTTTAAATTCAGTTAACAATTTCTCTTTGTTCTCGCCTTTATTCCACCATATAGTTTTCATTCCCAATTTCTTTGCTGCTTCAATATTTTCTAAGGAGTCATCCATAAATAGACATTCTTCAGGTTTTACGTCTAATTTCTTGCAAGTAAGTAAATATATTTTTGGGTCCGGTTTTCTAAGTCCTATCTCACCTGAATTAATATATAAATTAAAAATACCAAAATCAAACTTTTCTTTCCAGTATCTTAAAGCTATTGAATTGCCGTTATTTATAACTGCTAGTTTATATTGTTTTTTAAGATCAGAAAGAATTTCCCAGAGCTTTTCAAACCTTTCAAATTTTGTTGGGATATACGGAAGAGCTTTCTTAATTTCTCCATCGCTTAAGTTAAGTTTTTCTTTCTCGATATTTTGAGCATTAATTTCATCAGGTGAAGTTGCAATAAAACCTTCTTTTTTAAGTACCAATACACCGACCAGATCAAATATAATTGCCTTAATTTTATTGTCTAAAATCCTGTGGTAGAACTCGTACTTTTTCTCTTGGTATTCCCTAAAGGATTTTTCATTCATGGATTCTTTTAATTTCTCGTACTCCTTAAGTAAATCCTTGTTGTTTTTGAGTGTTTGAAAAACCATAAGTTGCTTTTTCATTGTTTTTGAATCTTTGGTGGTCAAGTAAAATTCGACATCAAATTCCTCTCTCTTAAATTTCCATTCAATGAAAGTTTCGTGTCTGTGGAGTGGCTTCTCGAAAAGTTTAACCAAACCAGGAAGGAACTTCTCAAAATCTTTTGGTTCTGAAAAAGCGTAAATATCAATGTCGTTTTGTCCCGAAATTCCTAAAGCTGATGCTCCCATGTGTTTAACTTCCAGATCCGGAAAGATATTACTTATTGATTGAATTAGATCTTCTGCCATCCTGACAACTTTTGGATCGAATGAATGAAAATTAACTTTCTTATCAGCTGGAATTTTATTTAAGAAATCCAATTCATCTTTTGTGAGCATACTTCAATTTTAGCACGACCAATGAGTCTGATATAATCTAGGCATTATGTATAAATCAAATAATGTCGTCTATTGCAACAACATTGGAAATTCCGAAGTAGTTATTAGATATCCTCAAAACGGAGATGTTGAGGCTATGCTCAAATACATAAACGCAATTTCAAAAGAGAAAACTTACATAACCTGGCAGGGTGAAGAAATATCCCTAAAACATGAACAGAAATATCTTAAAAATCAGCTTAAAAGAATAGGGGAAAAAGAAACTGTACAGTTACTTTTATTTGTAAATGGTGAACTTTCGGGAATTTCTGCAATTGACCTTGGCGAAAGAATTAAATGCCATATAGGAGTTTTCGGGATTACGATTGCCCAAATATATCGTGGAAGAGGTTTTGGGAAACTCTTGATGAAACTTACTTTGGAAGAAGCCTCTAAAAACCTAATGAAACTTAAGATAGTAACACTTGAAGTTTTTGCAGAAAACGAAAAAGCAATAAAAATGTATAAAGATTTTGGGTTTATTGAATACGGAAAACTACCAAAGGGAAATTTATACAAGGGAAAATTAGTTGACGATACTCAAATGTATAAAAATATTAAGGTTAATTAATCAGACTTAAATGTTTAGTTGAACTAATTTCTCCTAATTTAAATTTATTATTCTCGTATACTAAAGTAGTTATCGAACACTCTTTAATTAATTTATCTAGTAGTTCAGGAAAATCTTGTTTAAATTCTCTAAGTTCGTCATCCGAAAACAAATTTCTTAACAAATCACAGATAACCCCGCCATGGGTAACTATTACAATATTGGAGTCGGGGAGAGAGACTGATATCTCAGATATCACATTAAAAACATCTTGACCTGATTGTAATGAAGAAATGCCTGCTTTAGGTTTAAAATCTCTATGAAGATTTGAATATTCCCATTCTTTCAAAAATTCTTTAAGTGTTTGGTTAGGAATTGAACCCCAATTCATTTTTTCTCTTAATCTATCATCAAAAATAACTCCGACTTTTAGTATTTCATTAATAATTTCTGTGGTTTCCCAGGCTCTTGCAAAAGTACTGGAATAAATTTTTAAAATATTTTTATCTTTTAAAAACTCTGCAGTTTTTCTTGACTGCTGTCCTCCTAATTCAGTAAGCCCGGGGTCTCCGGCTTCTGTCACTTTCTGACCATGTCTGATTAAATAAAAAGTATTCATTTCGATTTGAGTTTAACATATATCTAAGATAATATTAGGTTTGAAAATGATAATTTATTTTATAAGACACGGGGAATCTGAAGGAAATAAAAAAGGGCTCCATCAAGGCCCTGAGGTTCCCCTTTCCGAAGAAGGAGTTAAACAGGGTCAGGTTCTTGCTGAAAGACTTAAAAAACACAGAATCGACGTTATCTATTCAAGCTCAATGGTCAGGGCAAAGCAAACAGCGGAAATAATCTCCGATCAGTTAAAAATTCCTGTTGAGTCCTGGGAAAATTTGAAAGAAATACGAAATCCGAGTGAAATCTGGGGAAAACCGGCAGAAGACGAAAGGATCTTAAAAATTAAGGAATTAGCCAGAAATAAATTTATCAAAGGAGATGGGCGTTATTCGGATGAAGAAACTTTTGAAGAATTAAATAGAAGAGCAGAAGGAGTGCTTGAACATCTACTTTTGCATCACAAAGAGCAAAACGTTTTATGCATATCCCACGCAACCATGATAAAAATGATCGTCTGTAAAGCAATATTCGGGAAAAGTTTAACTCCGGAAATATTTTTACAATTAAGGGAACATTTATGGCTTAAAAATACCGGAATTACAGTTTGTGAGTATACAGACAGATGGGGATGGACTCTTGTCAACTGGAATGATACTTCTCACATTTAAATGATTAATTGTTCCGTTTATGGTGCCACTTCCTTCCATCTTGTCTTTTCCATGGAGAGTTTTGGCGGAAAAAGAAAGGCACTGGCAGGATCATATTCAAATACCTCGGAAGCTTTCGTCAGATTTAAAGAAACCAAATTTCTTTGAAGATTAAAGCCTCCTAAAGCCGCTACAGATCCCTTAAGATGAAGTGGATTTGCAGAAATTCCTGTGGATATGTTTTCGTCGGCAAGGAAAAAACCCATTAAGTCATCAGAACTAATATTTATATTTTTATCAACCAAAGCCACAAAAATGCTTTTTCCTGAAGTGTAAGTTATCTTTCCTTCAATATTTAAATCGGCCCCTTTTACAAAAAGTACCACTTTCTTTCCATCAGTCAAACTGATATCAGAGGTTATTCTAAAGGGAAGTCCGGTTGTTGATCCATCATATTCATACCAGCAATACCCATCTGAAGAAGGTGAACATGACCCAATAACACTACTTGATGGAATTGGCTGTAGAACACCTTCAGGTATAAGTCTTCTGAAATATGCGTAGTCTTGAACCTTGTTGTTAGGTGGAGAATACGAAGAATTTGCCAACCAGTGCATGGCTGATACATTTCCCGAGGAAAGAGAAGTTGACCCTCCGTATTTGGCAACTCCGGGAAATCCCCCCAGGCCGGGAAGGCCAAAATAAAGGGTTGGCGGAACGTCCGAATTTAAACTTTCTTTTGTTTGAACATCGGCATCAACAACCTGCCACCAGGGACCCCTGGGATTAACTGTTATATTTAAAATATTCGAACATCTCACGGCTTCCCCATTCATAGTTGCCGAAGCGGTCAATATAGCTGTCCCCGGAAAAACTGCAGTTGCGGAAGTTATATAGGGAGAAGACGAGTCTGATGCAGGACTTATACTAACAATACCGGTATTACTTGAAGAAAAAGAAACATTGGAGACTATACCATATGCAATATTGGATACAGAAGCAGTAAATGATCCGGTATCTCCATGAACCATTATGCTTCCCGCAGGATTAATACTAAGAGTGCAGGAAGGGATGCCGCACACTCCTCCACTACAGCTTGTGGAAGAACAACCATATGTACAGCTGCTTTTACAGTAAGGATCAGGATAACCTATTCCTCCACTGCAATTTATGGAAGAGCAACCGCATATATGGGAACATGATGGAGCAGGATAAGCTGTTCCTCCGGTACAGCTTGCGTCATGGCAACCACAACCTAAATTAGCAGTACAGCGGGGACCAGGATAAGCTGTTCCTCCATTACAATCTGCGTCATGACAACCACAACCTGAATTAGCAGTGCAGGAGGGACCGGGATAAGCTGTTCCTCCATTACAACTTGCGTCATGACAACCACAACCTGAATTAGCAGTGCAGCTGGGAGCAGGACCTGATCCTCCACTACAAGTTGGAGTACAACCACAACCATTGTTAGTACAGTAAGGAGCAGGACCTGATCCTCCACTACAAGTTGGAGTACAACCACAACCATTGTTAGTACAGTAAGGAGCAGGATAAGCTGTTCCTCCATTACAACTTGCGTCATGACAACCACAACCTAAATTAGCAGTGCAGGTGGGAGTACAAGTAGGAGTGGGCGTAGGCGGCGGTGTAGCGCAATTGTAGTCATTCCAAGTATCGCAGCCATTGGTACAACTCCGCACTCCACCCGAACACGCCCCGCAAGTCGTCGCCCCCGGATTACACACCGGCGGAGGACAAGTGCACGCCCTGATTTGATAATAATATGTCATCCAGGACGGCGCTTGGCAATATCGGGTTTCAAGGCACCCACTCCCCTCTGGATGACAATTACCCCAGTCAGTCCAACTTGTACAGTAATTATAAGGGTCTGTAGTGGTAACTTTACAGGTCCCTGTGTTAGGAGGACAGGGAACTCCGACTCCGTTACAAAAATAAGACGCGCCATAAATAGCAACGCACTGATTATTGTTGCAACAATCTGTTGCCATTACTTTGGCGTTTTCCGATCCACTATTTAAGAATGTCAGCAAACCAAACGTTAGACCAATAATTAATAGTTTCAATTTTTTATTCATTTAGTGATCCTTCAGGACAATTAGCTTTCTCGCATGTTACAATCCCGTTTCTGCTACAAACACAATTACTGCACTCTGAATTCAAACGAAACAAAAAATTTTCACCCTGTTGATATGTTTTACCGTTAAGATCGCACGTTATGTTACTTACTTCGATTTTATCGCTGCCAATACCGTTTTCTTTCTTTTCCAGTTTTTTCAGCCAATACAGCCCTCCGCCAATCAATAATGTCAAAACAAAAGAAATAATCACGAAAATGAAGATAATCCGTTTAGACATATGCCTAAACTTTAGCCTAGCACTTTTTTTAATAAAACTCTAGGGGAGTACTAATACCATCTTCCACTTTGAAGTGTAAATAAAACCCCTTCAAGCTCTTCAGGTATTTTTTGTTCTGTTATCCATTTCTGCGATAATTCCTGCAAATAAGCTTTATGGGGAGCGTTCAAACCGCACACTTGTTTTGCTGCTTCTGACCACCCATCCTCGCAGTAGTTATATTCGGTACCGCCAAGTGCTAAACCAAAAACAGGTCTACGTCGTAATTGAATATTGTTGGTCCACCAATTCTTTTGACTTTCAAGAAAATCTCGACTTTCAACTATATGAATAAATACAGAAGAATTATCCTTATTTAATACCTGTAAAGTTGCCATTACCACAGGAACGTCTCCGATTTTTGTTTGATAGAAATATACATAACGCATTGGAAATTTTTCAAGATGAATGGAAAACTCATAACCTATTTGTGGATCATAATTGGGGTATATCGTGCCATAATTTGAATCGTAATAATAATTATTCACTGGTTCTACGCCTTCTGGAAAAGGCTGGGTTGCTAGGCGTTCGGATTCAGCTAAAGCTCCGGAGGTAACATCCTCATAATTTACTACTGGAAATTCATTGAATTTTGTCCCGTCTGTTTCAAATTTAATTTGCAGTAAAATTTCGGCCCATTTATCCCCTTTCCAGACAAAGCCCGTCCGCTCACCCATATCTATTATCTCTGCGCCTGATGGATGGTCTACAATTTTAATTGCATTTATGTCGTCGGTTATGTCAAGAGTTTCTCCATCGCCTAAATTCAACATAAATTTGTTTTCACTAAAGGCAATTCCCGGAATTTCTACTGTCTCTCCGTTTACTTCTCTTCCTATTCCCCAAGTGTTATCTTCATTGCGTACAGGGACAAAGCCATCGGGAAGATTTGATAGACCTTCAGGAAGTGGAATTGAAACTCCTGGAGTCATTTGCCATTGCAGGAACTCTTGGGCATAACCCTCCGGTTGACCACCCGGTCTAAACCATCTTGAATAAATACCACCAACAGGAGAGTCAACTATGACAGGCAAAGTTCCTCCAAAAATAGCGGCCGCATTTTCACCTACAACTACCCAATTATTGTAGTCGGAATTAATTCTAAGGTTTACCAGAGATCCGTCCGGTTGAACCTGGCCTTCAAAATATGCAGGGTAGTCGGCAAGGGCTCCATCAGGCTTAAGAGGCCATATCACCCCTCCGCCGTCTATTTTGTAGTAAAGCATCCAGCCGAAAGCATCCTGACTGCCTTTATTATCCCAGTAGCGGGTCTCAACTTTATTAGGATCAACACCAACCTTTTGCGCAACATTTATCTTTATTTGATCCATTACATTGTAATAGCTTTGGGCATATTCGGGTAGGGGACCGCCTTCCCCGACAGGAACGGCCAACTGTTCAAGTGTCGGTGCACGAAACGTGCCCAATCCTGATTCAGCGGGTATTGGGGTTTCTACGGCTGGTGTATATACGGCATCGGGAGTTCGGGTTAACGGCTCAAATCCTACAGAAGGCTCAGGGGGCTCAACTGTTAAGGTGGAAGGGAAATCTGTTGAAGTTGCCTCGGGTGTTGCGGATGGCGGATTGCACCTAACTTGGCCTACAGCAAGGGCAACTATGCCAAGAGCTCTACCCAACTTAACCAACGGATGAATCTTCGGTTCTTTATCTTTCATATCCATACACCGCGTACACTTTGTATTATAGGTTTATAGGTCAAGTTTTGCAAACTATACCTACGTGGGGAAAAATCAAGTTCTATTAACCACTGTCCAGTCTTTTTGCCCTAAATTTTTTCTTATTGCACTTCTGTATTTTTTTAAAACCTTATCTAGAAGCGGGCTTTTTAGTCCCTTTGCAAGTTGTTTTGCGTAAATCAAATCTTTTGTAATCAATTTAACTGAAAAGTTTGTAGGGTTGGGTTCTTTTTGATAGCCTATCCAAGCAAGATTTGTCGCTGTACCGCCAGGCCTTTCAGCTAATGCATCTCCAACGGCTTTAATATTTAATCCCGCTTTTTTAGCCACGTTTAAAACTTCACCAAGTCCAATAATATGTATTGCCTGAAGGGTGTTAAGGAGAAGCTTGTAACGCATTCCGGAACCCCCTTTACCGAAATAGAATATCTTTTCGCTTATAGTACCTAAATCCTTTTTAATCGTTTCTAGTTTCTTTTTATCTCCACCAACCAATAAAGTTAATTTTCCTGACTCAGCTCCAATTCTGCTACCAGTCATTGGCATGTCAAAAAAAGTTAATCCCTTCTTTTTGCAAATATTTGTTAATTTATCCGTCCAAGAAACCGATAGTGTGGCACAGGTTATAAAAACCTTTTTGGAGTCTGCTCCCGATAGAATCCCGTCTTTGCCAGTCCAAACTAATTTTGATGACTTATCATTGGCTGTTACTTCAAAAACAATATCCGCTTTTTGAGTCGCTTTAAATGGATTATTTGTTGCAACTCCGCCCATTTTTATTAAGTTTTTAAGCCTGCTCTTGCTTCTGTTCCAAATGTAGACTTTGTAGCCTTTCTTAAGGAAATTCTTCGCAATGCCACTACCCATAATGCCCGTACCAATCACCGCTATTTTTTTCATGAATTGAAATATACTAAAAGAACACAAATTAATCAAATATTCGGACATTTTGTCCTCCAACCCTCATCTTTTTACTAACAGTTTGAAATTTAGACACAATATGAGAGAATACCCTCAAATAATATGTCACCAGAAATCGATGTAAAAACCCTTATTGAGGGTAAAACAATAAACTATCAAGAAGCGATATCGAGAATCAGGGAAAACCGCGGGAAAGACTTGCGTGTGGTTTTAGCATCCGGTGTTTTTGACATTGTTCATATTGGTCATATTGACTACCTCACACAGGCTAAATCAGCGGGAAATCTACTTTTCGTCGGCGTTGAAACAGACGAATACGCTCGTCTTAGTAAAGGCGCAAACAGGCCCTTTAATCCTCTAGAAATCAGGCTCGCTTTCCTATCAGCACTCCAACCGGTAAATTTTGTGTTTGGATACGATGATATACCAATTTGTGGCGGAAACCCAGAAATTTATATTAAAAGGTATCGTGAGCTAAACCCTGATTTACTAGCAGTTATGTCCTGGAACCCGCTGATTGACCAAAAAAGAGATCTAGCGAATGAGGCAGGAATAAAGTTACTGGCAGTTAATATTAATAGGAGAAACTCCACCACCAACCTTTTAAAAATGATAGGATATGAGTAATTACACAGTATGTCATATACGATCTCGAAAAAAGCAAAAATTACTTCGACAAAAACAATCTATAAAAGTAAGTGGCTTATTTTAAGGAAAGATAGCTTCATAAAACCAGATGGAAGTGCCGCTTCATATGAGATTGTCAACAGAAGGGACATAGTTATTGTAATACCTCAAGTTAACAAAAACCTCATTTTTGTCGAACAATATAGATACGCCTTAGATGAACGCTCTCTGGAATTTCCTCAAGGATTTGTTGAAGAAAATGAAACTCCTAAAGACGCCGCCAAGAGAGAATTTGAAGAAGAGGTTGGATTTAAAGGTAGTATTACTTTCCTTGGTGAAGCTTGTACCTCATCGGGTTTTCTAGAACAAAAAATATATATATTTAAGGGAAGCAATCTAGTTAAAGGAAAACAAAAACTTGAGCCAACCGAGAAGGATCTTAATGTTATTTCTTTACCGTTAAAAACAGTAAAAGAACTAGTAAAAAATAATAAGATAAAAAACGCTCCGACTTTGGCAGCGCTTTCGTTATTTTTGCTCAATAAATAATATGGCTAGAATAATATTGAAGGAAGCAAACACCTCAATATTCTCAAAGCTGATAGGCAAGAGTGTAACCAATATTTCCACAATTAATACGGGTGTCATGAATTATGTTTATCGGGCCCGCGCTAAAGATGGTTCTATATATTATTTAAAGCAAGCTTTAGAAGAAGCAAAAAAGAAAAATATATTAAGTAAGGATTTGACCCTAATCAAAAGGAACCGTATTGAATCTGAATATAGAAGTATTACTGCTCTTAAAGATTGTTTTCATAAGAGAAATCTACATATATTGCCTGAGATTCTGTCGTTTGACAAGTCTAACAGCATCCTGATAACGCGTGACTTAGGTGCAAGTGGATTTTTACAGAAAGACTTGGAGGGTGGAATATTTAATAAAGGAATTGCAGGAAATATTGGAGACTATATAGCTTATCAGCACTCAACAACATTTAACAAAAATATAATTATTCGAAAAACTTTAGCCGAAGAGATAGAACATTGGAATTTTTTTCTTTCGTTGAGAACCAAAGATCTGTTGAAAAATATGGCTTTATCAGATCTGAAGAAAGAGATAGTAAACATTTATGAAGACGGTATTGCTCACTCCCACAAACTCTTAGTACACATGGATTTTTGTCCTAAAAATATTTTATACTTTCCTGAAAAGAATATCGCTGTTGTTGATTTTGAATTTACCTCTGGCATGGGTGATCCGGCATACGACTTGGGTTTTATGATTGGGCACTATGTGTTATTCGCTATGATATCCACCCAAAAGGATTTAGCTGTTGATTCAATATTAAAAATATACAATCGCTATTTAGAAAATGTTCGGGGCCTAACATTTTCTGCAAATATTGGAGAAAGGGCCTGGAAATATGCCGGGTGTACGTTACTGTATCGCATCGTGGGGGCCTCCCCAGCACCTTACATAAAAAGACGATATTCCAACATTATCATTAAGGCTGGCAAACAATTATTAAAACAGGATCTAATTAATGAAAAATCTATCAGAGAAATCATTAAATCGCGATCATAAACCTATTTTTTATCTCCTCAGTAGTGTGTTTATCCGTAACCCTACCAGAAATTGTTTTGATATCATTTTTTATTCGAATGTAAATGAAAAGACTTTCTTTGCTCTCAAGAACTCCTTGCATCACCAATTTTAATTTCGCCTTATCTTGTACAAAAAAGGTACTTTCAAAACCAAACAACTTAACCAAATTGTCTATCTTAATATTGCTGAATGTTATTCTCTGTCCGCCAGTACTTTCATAGCTTTCGTTACCGAAAACGATGTAGATAATATTTTTATGTCTTTTAGGTCTAAATGAAGCAAGGCTGCCAAGATGCATAAACATGGATCCGTCTCCTTCCAAAATGACTATTTTTTTATTCGTATTGGGTGAAAGACCTAACCCAACGGCAAAGGTGTGCCCCATTGAACCGACCATATAAAAATCTGGTGTATCACAAACAGAAAACGAGTCTCGCGTGGGGAAACCAGTGCTGGATAGATATAGAGCCGTACTACCTATAGTATCTTTAACAATAGATACAGCCTCTATTCTAGTCATTAATTTGATACCCTTGGCCTTCTCTTCCTTCTTCTCATAAGCTGAAAAAGTATCTTTTCTAATAATCAAGGCTACTGGTCTTTTTGTCCTCTGGGCTAAGAGTGATAAATCGTTTATTTGTTTTGACCAATCTTTTTCATCAATAATTTTATAGGGAATCTTAAAAGTAATTAATATTCTCTTTAGACTTTCCCCCAAAATATCGTGCTCCGGAGCGTCTTTGCCTTTACCCCCTTCGCCCCTCCAAGTAATCAAATAAAATACTGGGATTTTATAAATTTGATTTAGTGACGTTAAAGCGTTAAGGGTGTTCATCAAACCCGAATTCTGAATAGCCACAACTGGAATTTTTTTGGTCCCAAGGTAAAATCCGGAGGCAATACCCATCGCTATTGCCTCATTCACCGGGTTTATTATTTCTATCTCCTTAGAAGCCCAAAGGTAATTAAGAAAGCTCTTGATCTTTTTCCTTCATTGCCATATATTAAAAAATGAAAGGAGGTGATTATTTATGATAAATAATAAATTTAAACCATATCCTAAAAAAGAAGAACTGGAAGAAGAGGCAAAAAAGAATCATCCGCACCCGCCTCACCCGGAACTTCCCCCTCATATCTTAAAGGAGATTTTTGATTTAAAGGAGAAGGTTGGCAAACTTGAAGGGAAAATAGAAATTTTAACAATGGTAATCGGAAAGTCAATCAAATAAACCTTGGTTTAGAAGAGGGGAGTATCTTTGCTCATATCGTTAGGTGTTGGTTAAAATCATAGGCTGAAAGGTCAAGTTTTGCAACAGCTATGAAATCTCCTCTTTTGATATCCCTGCTTCCTTAATAAGAGAATTTAATGTTCCCTTGGGAATATCTCTAAAATGATATGGGATTATTGCTCTCCTTCCCGTTTTAGGGTGGTACATAACAACATGACTTCCGGATTGATGATCCTCAATAAACCCAGCCTTTTTTAATCTTTTAATTAATATTCTCGGTTTTATTGCAGGCAGTTTAGGCATGAGCAAAGAAAACACCTGAGCTTTGAACGGAAATTGAGGTCAAAAATACATTTCTTTCTTCGGGAATTTCTTCACCATGCTTTAAAAAAGAAATCATGTAAGATTCGATTGCATCTTTAACCATCTCTTGAGCTTTTTCTATACTTTCACCATAAGTGACACACCCGGGAAGTGACGGTACAATAGCCGTATATCCACCTTCCGGTTCTTTCTTAAGAATCACTGAATAATTTTTGATCTTCATATTATTAGTATAACACAAAAATGTAAACGAACTTGGGGTCAAGTTTTGCAACTTGGTCGGAGGTTGAACTAATTTGCAAAAGCTTCAAAACTGGATACTCTCTTTTCGAGTTCATTAAATTGATTATATAGTTGGTGAGTTTAATGCTACATTAGCTATAGCTTCTTGAAGTTTTCTTGTAGTTTTATTAAGTTCCCTTTTGAGCGCCTTTTCGGTTACAAGTCCTACAAGTTCCCTTTTAAGAGTCTTTTCAGTTACGACTCCCATTTCTTTGAGATCGTTCTTTGTAACCACACCAAATTCTTTTAAAATTGGTTTTAAATTGTCTTTGGTGACTACACCGACCTCTTTTAGTACCAGTTTCAGATCTTCTTTTGTAAGCTGAGTCATATATTCAATATATGTTTTTTATAGCTCTTGTCAAGACTAATAAGTTCTTAGGTTTATTTCGGTGGAGATAGAAACACTGGCCCCTTCTTTTGATCCTTGACTTGCTGCGTCAACCGCCCGAATATCTATCGCCACCCTTGGGGGCGTAGATTGTGTCCCGGCAGTACAAGTAAATGAACAGACTGTAACCTTAATTTCTTCACTTGTAAGCCTAAGATTCGCAGAACCAGATGCAACATAGCCTTCTGTGGCATTAATTACACAACTAAATGAAGCGGGTACATTATTGGAATCACTGTAACCAATCACTAGATGGTTGGAATTGTTGGGACAGGGAGATACGCTTCCGGCATTTCTCAACCGTCTTTCAATAACCGATACTGCATAATCCAGATTTTCCCTGACTTTAACCTGCGCATCCCCCTTTTGGGACCCTTGCAAAGAAAGAAAGATCACGCGGGTAGAAAGCACGCCAAGAACTGCAAATATACCGATAACAATTAAAATCTCAATCATGCTCATTCCCGTATTGTTTTGTTGTTTATTTGTCATTTGTTTATTTGCTTATTTGTTTATTCTTACCGTTGCCTCCAATCGGTAAATGAAGTTGCGCTTCTTGCTTCATGATACCCCTGAGCATCAGTCCAATAAACCTTAATATCCGCCTGAATCACAATTTTTCCTGAAATTGTAGTTGTTGAAAAAGAGATCAGTCTGAATAGGGGAGTATTCGGTATTTTTTCTGCATCCAAGCAAGTTCCAACCCTGCCGTTCCAATTGAGAGGTGTAGTAGGAAAACACCGCGGTGAAGTTTGGACATTATCCTCAAATATATTAAAATCATTATCCCTTTGACTTCTTAACCATTCAGTTGCTTCCTGAGCATATCTTCCTGCAAGTGTTTTATTCTTGGAAAACGCCGCATTCCTAATTGCATTTACCGAAAGTGAAACAACACCAACAGTTATCACCGCAATTACACCAAGGGCCATAACCACCTCAAAAAGCGACTGGCCTTTTTCTAATTTGTCATTTGTCATTTGTTTATTTGCTTATTTAATCTCTCCTCCCGCTGTTACCGTAACATACGATTTATTATTCGTTCCTGCTTGAGTAAAAGTAATTACAATCGGAACTGATACGATATTTGTTCCCTGACCTAAAACTTTAAAAGAAATTGTATTTTGAGTAGATATCATAGTAACACCGTCCGGTAAATTTTCAGTTTTAACAGTCACATTTACTCCTCCTGAGCAGTTAGCAATAACTTCATATGAAGAGGGAGGTGTTATATGAAAACTGTAGGAAGAAAGAATCTTTGTGTCGCAACCAGCAGGTTTTTCTGCAGCTGAGGCTTTACCTTGCACAAGTCTTAATTCTCCTTTTATGGTTCTGGCAACGCCCGCCAAATGTTGTCTTCTGGAAAAATCCCTGAAACTTGCAAATCCAAAACCAAAAAGAAGTCCAATAATGGTTAACGAAATTAAAACTTCAATGAGTGTGTAACCTTTTCTCATGGGCTAGTAACTTTATGGTTACAAGTTACTCCACTTCCACAACTTCCACAACCTATTACTGCTGTGCCACCATTTTCTAACGAGGCGCACAAGGTATATGTTTTAGTTGCCGCCGAGTATGAGTATGGGTAGAGTCTGCCGGGCAGAGGATCAGTGGGGACCAAAGAAATATAGGTATTGCTTGCCGGACCCGGACATGCTCCCGCCAAAGAGGTTCCCAAAGTATCCGGATAGGTATTGCAATCCGATCTATATATTTCAAGTCCGCTTCGAATCATTTCAAGATCTGATCTTCTTCTTGCATCCCGAGATGATTCTCTGGCCCCCTGCATTCCAAAAAGGGAAATTGTCATCAAAATCCCGATTATGGAAATAACGACCAAAAGTTCGATAAGCGTAAATCCCTTTTTTACAATGGACATGTTCCTCCTGAAACACTAAAATCGCTTTGGGCTTTAGTCCCAACTTTTCCATTAGAACAATTTACCCAATAATTTGTGCTATTTTCCAGTTTTGCCCAAAGAACATATTTGGCGGCAACGGCAGTCCCAGTAGTAACTGAACCGTCCGATTGATATTTGTAATCGTAAGTTGCATCCGAAGCTTTTTTCGGATCGGATGAACAGGAAGTTAGCCCCAAATCACCGCAAAGACCTCCCGAAATGCTATCGGCAGAAACTGTACTATTTTCTCCCGGAAAAAGTCCGTTTCCTTTGCTTGCATACATTTCCAAAGCATTCTGATACTGTTT
>JAPLZT010000032.1 GCA_026394855.1 Candidatus Woesebacteria bacterium | reverse complement strand
AGGTTGTCTGTCAGTACGATAGGGCTTCCGCATCCCTTCTCCAGAGGCGTTTATCAATCGGTTACGCCAGGGCAGCAAGAATAATTGATCAATTAGAGGCGGCTGGAGTTGTGGGAGTTACCGAAGGATCTAAGCCCCGTGAGGTACTCATCCAAAATGCGGAACAATTTTTAGAGAAGACTTCTAAATGAAAACAGTTGGAGACATATTAAAGTTAGCACGCATCAAAAAAAGATATTCTTTAAAAAAGGTTGAGAGAGAAACTAAAATAAAGAAAGAATTTATTGAAGCAATTGAAGGGGGAAATTGGAAAGCTCTTCCGGACCTTCCTGTTGTTTCCGGTTTTGTTAAAAACTTAGCTTCATTTCTTGAAATTGATGTAAAGATGGTCCATGCAACTCTTAAGAGAGATTATCCGCCACGAGGTTTATTAATCAATCCAAAACCAGACGTTGGAGGCAAGTTTACCTGGACTCCCAAATACTCGTTTTTATTGGGGATTGTGATTATCATTGTTATGCTTCTTGGTTATTTGGGTTTTCAGTTTATCAAATTTAATTCCCCACCGGCTTTAGAAGTTACTTCCCCGCAAGAAAATTTTATTGCAACTTCAAATAAAGTTGATGTCTCAGGAAAAACCGACCCTGACGCAACAGTTAAAATAAATAATCAGCTTGTTTTGGTTGGTAGCGATGGAGCATTTAATGGACAGGTTGAAATATTTGAAGGCACTAAAGAAATTGTAATAACTGCGACAAACAGATCGAAAAAAGAAACTACTATTGTCCGAAAGATTGTTCCTAAGCTAGAATAATAATATGGATGGTGTACAAAGATTATTAATTATTGTTGTTATTTCATTAACTACTCTTCTTGTTATTGTGGGAGTGCAGGTAGTGATGATTATTTTGGATCTTAGAAAAGCCATAAAAAGATTAAATTCAATTCTAGAAGATGCAATTTTGGGAGGGGGACTAATAAGGCCTGATAAACTTACAGGAGTATTAGAAATTCTTCGAAGGGGCAAGAAACTTGAAACTCACGGACAAGAAAGTTAAAACAGGGTATAATTTGAGCATGACTTCAAATGAGGTAAGAGAAAAATATTTAAAGTTTTTTATTTCTGCTCCCCGGATGCATAGAGAAATTGCGCCTGCCCCTTTAGTTTTAGAAGGAGATCCGACAACTTTGTTTACTTCCGCCGGGATGCAGCCCTTAATTCCGTATTTGAAAGGCGAAAAGCATCCCAAAGGAAAAAGACTGGTTGACTGTCAACCTTCCTTAAGAACTGTGGATATTGATGAAGTTGGAGATAACAGACATCTAACTTGTCTTAATATGTTGGGAAATTGGAGCCTGGGAGATTATTTCAAAAAGGAACAAATTCCCTGGATCTTTGAGTTTTTTACTAAAGAGTTGGGTCTTCCTAAAGAAAAGCTTTGGGTTTCTGTTTTTGAAGGAACAAAGAATATTCCTAAAGATATAGAAACCTTTGAAATATGGAAAAGTTTGGGAATTCCTGAAGAGAGAATCTTTTTTTATGGAACCGACAAAAATTGGTGGAGCAGGTCCGGTTCTCCAGATGAAATGCCTGTAGGTGAAATCGGAGGACCCGATTCCGAGATCTTCTTCGATTTTGGAATTAGACATGATCCGAAGTGTGGAAAAGAGTGTCACCCCAACTGCGACTGCGGAAGATTTTTAGAAATTGGCAACTCTGTTTTTATCGAGTATGAAAAGAAAGAAGATGGAACCTTAAAAGTACTGTTCCAGAAAAACGTTGATTTTGGTGGAGGCTTGGAAAGAATAACAATGGCGGTAAATAATTTGCAGGATGTTTTTCAAATAGATATTTATGAACCAATTATCAAAAAGATTGAAAAAGCAGTTGGAAAAAAGTATGAAAATGATAAAAGAGCATTTAGAATTATCGCGGATCATATCAGAGCCTCAGAGGCACTTATTGACGAAGGAATTATTCCTTCAAATAAATTGCAAGGGTACATTCTAAGAAGAATGATAAGAAGAGCCGCTCTTCAGGTTAGAAACTTGAAGGAAGATTTTTCCGGTAAAGATTTTTCTGCAATTTCCAACAACCCTTTAATTTTAGATGAGGTTAATAAATTCAAAGATAGTTTAACCCGTGGCTTAAGAGAACTTGAAAAGATCA
Organism: Candidatus Woesebacteria bacterium; assembly: GCA_026394855.1. GTDB lineage: Bacteria > Patescibacteriota > Microgenomatia > UBA8517 > UBA8517 > JAPLZT01. Next base: position 87 of record JAPLZT010000032.1, on the reverse strand, counting down.
AGGATGTGAGTGGAAAAGTAGCCTTCGATTTATACCAATCATACGGTTTTCCTTTAGAAATTACCATTGATGTACTTTCCCAAAGAG
>JAPLZT010000066.1 GCA_026394855.1 Candidatus Woesebacteria bacterium | reverse complement strand
TTTACTTCTTCAACAGATTTGACTTCTTCTTTATGGCTTCCTACTTCTTCAACGACCATTCTCATCTTCTTCTTTTCTTCCATACGTTTAGTATACACAAGAATTGGTCAATTGTTAATAAAATGCTAAAATAAGCATGTACTTGGTGGTCGTAGCTCAATGGCAGAGTGTCAGCTTGTGGAGCTGAAAGTTGCGAGTTCGAATCTCGTCGACCACCCTCGATGACTCGGTTGTCCGACTTGATTCAATAGTGCCAAGCAAGGAAGAAGAATGTGCACACGAATCTCGTCGACCACCCAAAATACCTATAGTCTTGACTTTTAAGAAATTAGTGCTACATTAGGCTGGTTCTAAATTTGGAGGAAAGGACGTTCTTACTCTTGATGGTTTTTTGAACAGTTTAAAAAGTAGAGGTTGTTGTGTGAAAGTTAAATCCAATCCGATTTATCCGGATGGTCACAAAAATCCTGATGAGGTTGCCATTTTTGTAAAAAGAAATAATTTAGGTTTATAATAACTCCATAGATGTTAATTGACACTGCAGAAATTACAGTTCGTGGTGGGTATGGAGGATCCGGTATGGCTAAAAAACCCAAAGGTCCAGATAGCGGAAACGGCGGAAACGGCGGCGATGTTTATATAAAGTGCTCTTCAAATTTATATCTTCTAAAAGAGTTTAGTCAAAAATTTCTGTTTACTGCAGGTAATGGGGGTATAGGGGCGCGGAATAATAAAACAGGCAAAGAAGGAGACGATATAGAAATACTTTTACCTATTGGAACTTCAATTTACGATAAAAATACAGGAAAGTTGATCTTGGAGTTAAGTAAAATTGATGAGAGAGTTTTTATTTGCAAGGGAGGCAGAGGTGGTTTGGGGGGACTAACTTCAGAACAAGGTGAGCGTGGAGAAGAAAAAAAACTTATTCTTTCTTTACGACTAATTGCTGATTTTGGGCTTATAGGCCTTCCTAATGCCGGTAAAAGCAGTTTACTTAATGAATTAACAAACGCTCAGGCAAAAGTTGCAAATTATCCATTTACAACTCTTGAACCAAATTTGGGAATTTTTGAAGGCAAGTGTCTGGCAGATATACCCGGACTTATTGAAGGGGCATCTGCCGGCAAAGGCTTAGGAATTGCATTTCTTAAGCATATAGAAAAGGTAGAAGTTCTTTTGCATTGCATTTCCTGCGAAACTGTAAATTCCCTCAAAGATTATCAAACCGTAAGATATGAGCTCTCAAAATTTAAATTTGAACTCACTAAAAAACCTGAAATAGTAATATTGACAAAAACCGACCTTGTTGATGCTGGTTATGTGAAGAAATTGACCAAAGAGTTAAAAAAGGAAAATAAAAAAGTAATTCCGGTTTCTATTTATGATTACGAAAGTTTAGAAAAAGCTAAGAAGCTGATTTTCCTGCCACATAACCAGTACTAAAAGCCTTTTGCATATTAAATCCTCCGGTTGGACCATCCAGACAGATTATTTCTCCCGCAAAGTAAACACCTGGTGTGATTTTTGATTCCATTGTTTTTCTATCTATTTCTTTTATATCTACGCCTCCATGAGTAACAATTGCGTTATCAATTGATTCAACCCCATCAATTTCAAAAGTAAAGTTTTTGAGAAAGTTAATTAAAGAGGTGATCTGGGTTTTATCTAGAGTAGAACTTTGATGATGCTTGTCTATTTTTGTTACGTAGATTGCATATGTAATTAGAAGTTTAGGAAGCAAGGTTGCTAATAAACTTTGATATTCTTTTTTAGGTGCTGTTTGTATTTCTCTTATAATTCTTTGTCTTAAGGTTGTTTCGTCAAGCTTCGGTTTTAGATCGATTTTTGCTGTAACTTTATTTCCTCCAGTTAGTTCCAGATAAACTTTTTTAGATAGCTTTAAAACAATGGGTCCCGATATTCCTTTATGTGTAAATAGCATTTCACCAAATTCATGCGAGAATACTTCACCATTAGATGTAAATGTAAGCTCAACATTTTTAAGAGAGAGGCCCGCAAGCGAGTTTAGTTTGCCACTATGAACAATTAAAGGAACAAGTGCGGGGACTGGTCTAACCACATTGTGACCAAAACTTTCCGCAAATCTGTATCCGTCCCCAGTGGAACCTGTTTCGGGGTAAGATTTTCCGCCTGTTGTAATTATTATCTTTTTTGCAATAACTATGTTTTCCCCATCAGATATTTTAAAATGAGAATTGTTTTTGGTAATTTTTTTGACGCTAAAATTGTAAAAAATATTAACATTCTTCTTTTTTAATTCAAAAAGAAGACAATTTAGAATTGAAATTGATTTATCAGATACGGGGAACATTCTGTCTCCTCTTTCTTCTTTGAGGGGAACTTCCCTACTTTCAAAAAAATTAATTACGTCTTGATTAGAAAATTGGGAAAGAGTTCCATATAGAAACTTTCCGTTTTCACCAAAAGCTGTAACAATCTCATGTATGTCTTTAGAGGTTGTAACATTACATCTACCTTTTCCACTTATCAAAAGTTTTTTACCGGCTTGGTCGTTTTTTTCTAAAATACAGACACAATTTCCACTTGTTTTGCTTGAAATTCCTGCCATCATGCCTGCGGGTCCCGCACCAACAATTGCCACATCAAAGATTTCATTCATGGTTTAATATGAATATTATATAATAAGACATGGTTAATAATATTAATCTTTGGAAAAAGTATCATAAATTTCAGGAAAAACCAGGGTGGTGCGGGCCAACTGTCATTCAGATGGTTTTAGGAAAATGCGGAATTGAAAAGACCCAAGGCGAAATATCCCGAGATGTGTTTAAAAACTGGTGGGGAACTCCTCAACAGATGATTCTTGCCTACTTAAGCCGTTTTTTTAAGATTGTTAATTATAAACACAATGCAACTTTTAGGGATATTTCTTTTCATTTGAATAAAGGAAATATAGTAATTTTGAATTGGTGGGATGATTTTGATGAAGATAGTGCCGGAGGCCACTACTGCCTCGCTATTAATTATGACAATAAACTTCGTGCCTTAACTTTGGCTGATCCTTCCAATGACAGACCTGGGATTTGGACCGTATCCGACAGGCAGTTTAGACCTAAGTGGTACGATACTTTGGATGTACACGATAGAACGTGGATAGAAGGCTGGATGCTTTGGGTTGATCCTAAATCCAAAATATAACTACTTTCTGGTAACCGTGTAGCTTGTGGGGTGGTAAAGAAAAGCTGCAGGGGAATCTTCTACCAGAAATCTTTGAAAATCAAGGTATATTTTTTTTCTTTCACTTTCATTTGTGACGGTTCTTCCGTCTTCTAGAAGTTTATCAATCCTTGGATTTTTATAATTTGATATATTTGTCGCAACTTGGCTTGAGTGCCAAAGAGAATATTGATCCGGATCACGAGGAATATCAAGTACTGCCAGAAAGGCATCGAAATTTTCAGGAATACTGGAAATTACTTGAATATTTACTGTAATTCCCAGATCTCTCCAGTTTTTAGCAATTTCTTCCGCCTCGGCTAAAAGTACAGGAGTGGTAGCAATATTTAAAGAAAGATTGTTTAAAATTTCTTTAGAAAGATCCTTCATCATGTCTTTTGCTTTAACTAAATCGTAATCGTAGGGTTTAACCTGCGGATTATATGCCCAGGAGTTTGGAGATATAGGGCTAAGTGCGCGGGTTCCGGGAAACACATCTTTATTAATTGCGTAGGCCAAGACCTGTCTTAATGTTTTGTCTGAAGTTATTTTCTCTTTGGCGCTATTAAAAAAGACTGCCGTAAATCTTCCGTAATTAACTTTTTTTTGTACATCAAGAGTCTTCCAAGTATCAAATGGTTCGGGATTAAAAATATCCATTAATTTATCAACTTCCCCTAATTTCAATGCGAGCTTTGCTCTTTCTTCTGTCGGGTAGAATTTAAAAATCATATCTTTCTCTTTAGACTTTGAAAGAATAATTTGCTCTACAATATTTCCCGACACAGTTACCTTTTTAACTTTCCACTCCCCCGTTCCTAAGAACCCCTTTTTAAAAATGGGTTTGGATAAAACTGCAGGAAATGGGGAAAATGGTGTTTGTAATTTAAAAACGATTGTTTTGGAATCAGGTTTTTCGGTGGTGACATCCGAAAAGTTTATTTGAATATCATTACTTACTATTTTCTTTCCATCCTGCCAGGTTGTATCATCTGCGATATGAAAGATCCAAGTTTTTCCACCATCCTGATTTTCCCAAGATGAAGAAATCGCGGGACCAATTTCTCCATTTTCATTTATGGTTGTAAGACCGTCACTTACATATTCCAAAATTGAATTAGGAAGATTATCCAGCCGGTACCTTCCCACCATGCCAATTCTTTCTCTCCCTTTTTGAAAAATACTAGAGCCAAAAACATTAAGACTTAAGAAAAAGAGTATTCCAAAAATGGTTCCTAAAAGAAAAATCCATTTAAAACGAACCAGGAAAGCCATAATTAAATTAAAAATATACCTGAAGTTTCGCATTTGTTATTAAATTACTAAAGAAATTAATGAAATTAAAATAAATAAACCGGCCGTAACAAAAGTAAGTTTATAAAGAAGTTTTTCAAAGCCTCTCCTTGAAAAGGAAGATCCACCGCCGAAACTTCTTCCCAGACCCGACCCCTTTGATTGTATAAGAATAAGGATAACCAGGACAATTGAAGTTACTATTTGAACCGCTAGAATTATGTTTTTCATCTGGAAATAAGCCAATGAAGTATAGAGGAAATAACCGAAATTACCAATGAAAATGCAATTATGGCTAAAATTCCGCTTAAATTAACAGATGGAATATCAATCCATTTGGAAGCAAGACCCGTAAATGAAAATGCGATAATTTTAAAACTCGGAACAACTAAGGTAACCAGATAAAGAGCAATTGCCGACGAAACCCATCTAAAAAGACCAAAGGTTATCAGGTTTAAGGGAAGTAGAAGTAAATTAATAAGAGGTTTAACGAGAAGAGAAAGAAGTGAAAGTCCGATACCTGCAAGAAGTATGCTGTTGATTCCTTTTGAAAGCTGCATGCCGCCAAACACCACTGAGGCTAAATATAGTGAGAGGGTACACGTTATGTAGATTTTCAAAATCGACTTCATTACTATTAAATCCTAATTAAATTCTTCCTAAATAGCAAGTTATGATATTTTTTAGCAAACCTATGGGATTCATCTCTTATCCTTGTAACCAAATTAAGGGCTTTTCTATTGGGAAAATCCAGTTCTTCTTTTCCCTTAGTAATTGCAATTATGGGGATATTATATTTGTCAAAAACTTTTTTAAATTCATTTGCCTGAGATTCCCCTCCATCGACAAAGATTAAGTCCGGAACCCCCCAATCTTTAATATGTTTTACTCTTCTTTCGGCAATTTCGGACATTACTTCAACATCACTATTTTTAGAATTTTTTATTTTAAATCTTCTATAAAACGATTTATCTTCCAATCCATTGATAAATGTAACCATAGAGGCTGTCGCTAAATATCCTGAAATATGTGAAACGTCATAACACTCTATTCGCCTCAAATTAATAATTGATAATTTATAATTTACAAGTAAGACATTCTGCAAGGCTTTTAATTCTTCATTTTTAATATCTTCACTTAAGTTTGGATTTTCAAGAAACAGGTTTTCAGAAACTCTCTTCTGGGTAATATATTTTAAGCTTTCAATTTGGTTTCTTATGTTTACGGCTTCTTCATATTTTTCCGATTTTGAAAGTTGTTTCATTTCTTTTTCTAGGTTTTTAATTACTTTTCCGATATTCCCGCTAAGTATTTTTCTAATATTTTTTATATTTTTAAGATATGAATTTTTTGTTTTTGCGTCCTTGATTGTATTTGGACAGGGATTGCATAAGCCTATTTGGTTATAAATACAAGGCTTTATACCAGTTTTATGGTCTGAATAGGGAAAAATCCGCCTTAAAGTTCGAAGAACAGAGTAAACCTTGTAAGATGAAGGAAATGGACCGAAACTTCCTTCTTTCCTTGCCGTAATTATTCTTGGAAACGTATCGTCGGTTATTTTAATATACAATGTATGTTTATCATCTTTGGCAATGAAGTTATATTTAGGCTGCATTAATTTAATTAACTTAGCTTCTAAAAGAAGAGCTTCCAGCTCGCTGGTTACCCTGATAAAAGAAATACCTGTTGCTTCGCTTACCATAGTTTTAGTTTTGGGCGCAAGGTTTAGGCTAAAGTAACTTTCCAGCCTTTTTTTGAGGTTAATAGCCTTACCCACATAGATGATCTCAGAAGATCTAAGGAATTTGTATATTCCCGGACTTTCCGGCAAAGAGTTTTTTAATTTTAGGAATTTTAATTTTTCCAAGTTTAAATAATATCCCTAAAGTTATGACTAAAGAGATTAGAAAGATTGAGGCTAGATTATAGATTATTACCTCTGCTTTTGCACTCTGAATCTCTAATTTCTCATCAGATGCAGTAATTTTGATAATGTTTGGTGTGTTTTTCCCTAAAAAGCTGAACGGAACTTTAATGGTAAATGAGAATTTTCCATATGGGGGAAGTGCCTGAATATTTTTAGTTTCAATAAGTTTGTTATCAAAAAACATTTGCACATTTAAGTTATATGAAGCTGCAACTCCGGTATTTTCAATGCTTATCATAATTTTTTGGTGAGCAAATGGAATAAATTTTTCAACTTCGCTTACTATTTTTATCTTTGGATTTCTATCTAAAGGAAGTTGTCCAAAATTAACAAAAATGTCTTTCTGCGGATTTGGTCCTAGTTTATATGAACCCGGAGGGTATGGTTTTTGAGAATCGGCTCCATGAATTACAAAAGCGAAGTGTCTAAGATCAAGTTTATTAAAAAAATCTATTCCTCCGGTTGTCGAGCCCCAAGTAGGATCAATTGCGACCCAGGTTTTTTTATTTGAGTCCCAATATTCCGGCCAGGCATGAAGAATATCTGAAACAAGTGATAGAGGCTGAATTTTAGGATTTTCGGTGTAAGCAAAACCGTTTATTTCTCTTGCAGGGATTTTTGCTGCACGCGAAACTGCGATAAATAAATCAGTAAACTCCATACAAATTGCGTTTTTGGGATTTTTTAAAGCCTCTAAAGCTCCAAGTCTGATTACGTTTGGTTTTACTCTTTCAAAATCGTACGAAAGATAATTTACAACAAAGTCATATATTTCTTTCGGTGTTTTATATTTATGGGCAAGTTCTAAAATTACGGGATCGTTTACTTGCCAAAAATCGGTTGGGAGCAGGTTATTTGCAAGAGTTGATTCTTGCGGTTGAGGAAATGGTCTTGATCCTGCAAATATTTGAACGGATCCTTCTACCTTAATATCTACTCGTTGGCGAGGCGTCAATGTAAAAGTTCCCAGCCAGTTCCCATCATCATCCACCCTAATATTATTTGGTTTTGGGTTAATTTGCGAAAAATATACTTTTTGTAAAGATGTATCAGGGGGAAGGGCAATTTCGACTGATGCGGATTTGACTAGTGGATTTTCAAGATGATATATGAGGTTAAAAGAAAAAACTTGAAACTGTCCAAATCCTGCCATAATCCCGGTTTTCGAGGCCACTTCTTTATTAAACGTATAAACTTTAAAACCGTCTTTAATCTCTTTTCTTTCAGGACTTGGGGAAATATATGCTTCTTCTCCGAAAGAATTTGGAACTAAAAATGATAAATTGTATAAGGTAAAAGACGAGTCGGAAGAAAGCCTTGGGATTGATATTTCCCAGACCTCTCCTGTTCTTTGGGCAATTGTAGAATCGTCGTAGGAAACGCTAAATATTCTTTTATTCCCCTTTCCGACTAAAGAATTGGGGAAGGAAATAACAATATTTGTTTTAGATCCATCTGTTTTTACTTCAAATGGTAAGTTTTTTCCCACTTCCGAAACTATTAAATTAGCGGGTTTAATGTTATCTAAAATCAAAGTATAGGAAGTTGCGTATAAGTTTGTAAAAAGATTTTCAAGTGTAATTTTATTAGTTACGGTTGTAATTCCTGTCTCCTGAACTTTATAGGTAACATCAACATCTGTTCTAAACTCACCTTCTGCGTGAACATGGCTAGTACATAGTACAAAGTACATAGTACAAAGTAATAGAACCCAGAACTTTTTAAACATAATAGAAGTATATTTCAAAGATATCTGGCTGTATATGAGTTTTTGGATTTCTTTACGTCTTTAATGCATCCGTTAGCAACAATTTCTATCTGCGTTTTTAATTACGTCTAAATTATGTTCTATTAAAAAGACACTGTTTCCTCTATCTACAAGAAGTCTTAGGACTTTTAAAAGTTTTTCCACATCGGCAAAATGAAGTCCGGTTGTTGGTTCATCTAAAATATAGACAGTTTTACCGGTCGCTTTTTTGGAAAGTTCCGTTGCCAGTTTAACTCTTTGAGCTTCTCCTCCCGAAAGGGTAGTCGCGGGCTGGCCCAGTTTAATATAACCAAGTCCTACTTCCTGAAGGGTTTCCAGTTTGGAAAGAATCATTGAATGACCGTGGAAAAATTCAACCCCTTCTTTTACTGTTAAAGCTAGAATATCCGAAATGTTTTTGCCTCTGAATTCAACTTCCAAAGTTTGCGTATTATACCTTTTTCCCTTGCAGATATCGCAGGTTATCCAGATATCGCTCATAAACTGCATCTCTATTTTTGTCTGCCCCTGTCCTTCGCAAGCTTCACAGCGTCCGCCTTTTAAATTAAATGAAAATCTTGCTTTTTTGAAGCCTTGCGCTCGTGAATCCCGCAAAGAAGAGAATACCTCCCTAATCGGATCAAAAAGGCCCGTATATGTTGCGGGATTGCTTCTTGGGGTTCTTCCTATAGGGGATTGATCTATTAATATAACTTTATCTATGTTTTCTTTTCCTTCAAGTCTTTTGAATTTTCCGGTTAGTCCCCTAAATCCTTGATTAATATAACTAAATAAAGCCGGATATAAAGTTTCTACCAGTAAAGTTGACTTCCCGCTTCCTGATACTCCGGTAACAACAACAAGTTTTCCTAAAGGAAACTCAACATCAATATTTTTTAGATTGTATTGAGAACAGCCATAAAGGGAAAGTGAACTGTGAACAGTGGACAGTGAACTGTGGCTGGGAACTGTAATTTTTCTTTTACCGCTTAAGAATTGTCCGGTTATGGATTTTGAATTTTTCTTAATTTCACCAGGTGTACCAGTCCCCACAACATACCCTCCGCTATCTCCGGCGCCCGGACCAAAATCAATGACCCAGTCTGCCTGGTTTATCATTTCTCTGTCATGCTCAACAACAATTACAGTGTTTCCCAAATCCCTAAGCTTTTTTAAGGTATCTATTAATTTCTGGTTGTCTTTTTGATGAAGGCCGATTGTGGGTTCATCCAGAACATATAAAACTCCTGTAAGACCCGAACCAATTTGAGAAGCAAGTCTAATTCTTTGAGCTTCTCCTCCCGAAAGAGTTCCTGCCTCTCTTCCTAAAGTGATATATTCAAGCCCTACGGATGTAAGAAAATTCAGTCTTGTTACTATTTCATTAATTATTAATTTCGAAACTTCTTTTTCTCTTAGACTTAGAGTCAGACTTCCAATCCATTTGATAGTTTCCGAAATAGACTTTCCCGTCACTTCACTAATTGACAGTCCATTTATGGTTACTCCCAAAGATTCTTTTTTAAGTCTTGCGCCATTACACATTTCACAAATAGTTTCCCTCATATATTTCTCGATTTCCCTCTTAACGTACTCCGAAGTCGATTCTCTGTACCTTCTTTCAAGATCAGGAATGATTTTGATTAACAGTAGGTTGATTTGTTGACTTGTTAATTGATTAATTGGTGATTTGGAATCAATACCGTTATCCGCACAGAATGCTAAGAACATATTTGAATACTTGGTTTCGTGCTCAAACATGCTTGAAAAAGGTAAAATTCCTCCTTCAGTTATGGTTAGTTCTTCGGCAAAAAGTACATTTTTTTCTACCTTTAGAAGTTTTCCTAAACCGGAACACTTAAGACAGGCTCCATGAGGAGAATTAAATGAAAAGCTTCTGGGCTCAATTTCTTGTATTTGAATATTGTCTTTAGGACAAGCAAATTTCTCCGAGAACAAAGTGTCTTGAAATCTTTTGGGAAATTCCGGAATTTCAAATGCGGAATCTAATATTTGGGCTAAAATAACCAGTCCCTCAGATAAGCTGAGAGCTTGTTGAACTGCCTCTGTCAGACGTGATTTTAATTCGGCACCTTTTCCGCTTATTCTATCTACAACTGCTTCTATCGTATGTTTATTTGTCTTTATTAGTACGAAATCTTCCGAAATATCTTTAATTATCCCATCAACCCTTACCTGTTTATATCCTTTGGCTTTCAGGTTATCAAAGAGAGAAGAAAATTCTCCTTTTCTGTCAGAAACAACAGGAGAGAGAATTAAAAACCAGCCTTTGCTGTTTTTTTTGGTTTCTTTTGTAATTATTTCAATAGATTTAGAAACAATTTGATCCAGAGTTTGATGGGATATTTCTCTTCCGCAGATGGGACAATGAGGGTGACCAATACGGGCAAAAAGAAGCCTTAAATAATCGTATATTTCGGTCACGGTTCCAACTGTTGAACGGGGATTTCTGGAAGTTGTCTTTTGATCAATTGAAATTGCGGGAGAGAGGCCTTCTATATGATCACAGTCAGGCTTTTCCATAATGCCTAGAAACTGTCGGGCATACGTTGATAATGATTCGACGTACCTTCTTTGACCTTCAGCATATATAGTGTCAAAAGCTAAAGAACTTTTTCCACTGCCGGAAACTCCCGTAAGAACAACCAACTTGTTCTTGGGAATATCTAAATCAATGTTTTTGAGGTTATGCTGTCTAGCTCCTCTTATTTTTAGATAGTCTTGCATGTCAAAATCCCGCCGGTTCCATCCGGTGGATAAGAAAGTATATCATTTTAATTGGATTCCGCCGTAGATAAAGTGTAAAATATCGCCGTGGGTATAAAAAGTTCAGACTCAGAACAAATAAAATTAGGGAGATATCTATTTGATACTTTTAATAATAATCCTAAAGCTGAATTAAATCTAACCGATGTTTCGCAAAATTTGATGTTTCCTGAGAAACGCATCACTAAACATTTATACACATACTTCGCTGGTTTTTTTGCAAGAAAAGGTAACAATATTCATTTTGGTACAGAATTTACAATCATTGATTTTGAGGATCATATTAAAATTCTTGAAAGAGCAGCGGGTGGTTTCAGAGAACGACTTTAATTTTACAATCATTTTTTACTGTCACTAACGTACCACCTCGCGGGTGGTACATTTAAACTCTTATTTTAATATAGTCTTGCATAAGAAAAACCCGCCGGTTCCACCCGGTGGTAGTGCGATTATAGTATTAAAATGTTTATTGGGTAGTCGTTTTTATAGGAGGTATACAATTCCCGTTAATAACTTTTGCAGAAGATCTAGTTTTTATAATATCAATATTAAATATTCTACTTGCAACTCGTGGAAGACCCTCAGTAAAAACCTTATTCCGTAAACAGTCTATTCCATCACATACATACTTTTCGCCCATGCACTCAATTGTATAAGTACATTTGTTACTATTTTCCATGTGCGATGATTATAACTCTATTTTCTTAATTTTGTCTCTAATTTCAGCAGCGAGTTCGAAATTGAGATCTTGAGCGGAATAAGTCCTTTATCCATTAGAAGCCAAGACATATCCCTCGTGGATAACATTTCCGTTTAACTTTGTATCTTCAGTAATTGTCGTTTCCGATTTAAGTTGAAGTATTAGGTTTATGAGATGTTCGTCTTTAGGAAAAATTCCAATTCTCGCAATTAACGACCGTTCTTCTTCAGTTAATTCTTCTCTTAAAAGTTTTCTAATATATTCAAAATCTGTTTCTAGTGTTGTTGGTATTGACCAAGGAGCAGAAAATATGACCGTCCATTTATCAACAAACTCATCCATTTTTAAGACGGCAAAAACAGTAACTGTCCCTTTCTCTTCAATTATCCTGCTGAGAATCTTTTTAAATTTATCTACCATTTTTTTCTTACCTCCTTAATGATAGCATTTCTTGAGGTTACTAATGCTTTGAAGAGTTTTTTAAGCTTAAATTCATCCCATATGCGATTAGGGTCGTATCTCATTTCTGTCCAATTCCCTTGATACTCTAGCGTAAATACAGACCAATTCTGCCAAGCTTTTGCAGGTCCTTCAGAGCTGAATACTCCCTGTAAACCAGACACGACCACTAATTGGAGAAAATTATGAGTCATAAAATATTTTGCAATATTTTCTTCTTTAACTTTCTCTGGATATATAGACAATTTAAGCGTTGAACAAATAGCTGCTTTGAGAGAGCATTCTAAAACATATCCCATCATATATGCCGCACCCTCCCAATCTTTATTTTTAATTAATATTTTAACTGTTTTTAATCTAGCCTGTGTAATTTTCTGAAGTTCTTTACCTGTTGCCATTTATAGAATTATACATCTACAAAATAAAAATTTTATAAAACCCGCCGGTTTCATCCGGTGGATGTTCATATTATATCATCTCTAAGGGAATCCGAAGAAGCCGAATCTATTCAAGTTTTTTTACTAGTTCCCAAACTTTCCAGGACCTTATTAATTATTGCGTTTCCTTTTTCAATATCTTCCTTTGTGTTAATTACCGGGTATCCAGGTCTTTTTCCGAAGTCATCTGTATACCAATTAAGGAAAATGTTAACTTCTTCTATTACGGAAGTGGGCAATATTCCATTGTCTTTAGATACCCATAAATCGGCAGCCAAGCCGACAAATCAAGCGGTTCTAATTTTATATTTATTATCTGGATCCGCACTATGAATAATATTTTCAGGGATATTGTCCTTATAACCATCCTTAAACATAACCAACCTTTCGGCTAAATGTTCCCTTGTATACACACTTATATATTTATGTTCTGTCATATAGCAATTTCGCGTATTTTATCACGAATTTCAGCAGCAAGTTCGAAGTTTAGATCTTGGGCAGCAAGAACCATCTCTCTTTTTAATCTTATAATTAGCCTTTTTTTGTCCATTGGTGTTAATCCGTCAAGATCTATATGCGGTAGTTTTTGGAAAGTTGATTCTTTCTTACCAAATACTTTTTCCAATTCTTGTTCTTCTTCATTTTCAATAAGTCTTTCTCTGATTGGTTTTTGTATGCTTTTAGGAGTTATGTTATGGATTTTATTATATTTAATCTGATAAGCTCTCCGCCTGGCAACTTCGCTCAAGGCACGTCGCATGCTTCCGGTTAAAGTATCGGCATACATAATTACACGTCCCTCAACGTGTCTGGCTGCCCTACCCATCGTTTGAATCAGAGTTACATCGGATCGGAGGAATCCTTCTTTATCTGCGTCTAGTATGGCAACTAAAGATACCTCCGGAAGATCCAAACCTTCCCTCAAGAGATTAATTCCGACAAGAACGTCATATTTTCCTTTTCTTAAACTATCCAAGATATCTCCCCTATCAAGTGTTTTAACATCAGAATGAAGATAATGAACTTTTAACCCTTTTTCTTCTAAGAAGGCAGATAAATCTTCTGCTGTTTTTTTGGTTAATGTTGTAACTAAAGTTCTTTGGTGTTTTGCAACCTGCTTTTTAATTTCTTTTATACAGTCTGCAACTTGGTTTCCTATTGGCCTTATTTCAACTAAAGGGTCAGGTATTCCTGTTGGTCGCACAAGTTGTTCGACAACGCATTTACCCGACATCGAAAGTTCCCATTCACTTGGAGTTGCCGAAAGGGCAATAAAATTGGGAATCTTCCGCATAAATTCATCAAACTTTAGAGGTCTATTGTCTATTGCCGAAGGAAGCCTGAAGCCATAATCAATTAATGTAGATTTTCTGGAAAAATCTCCCGCATACATGCCTCTTACTTGGGGAAAAGTCATATGAGATTCATCCGCAATTACCAGCCAGTCTTTACCAAAAGGTTCATTAAAATAATCAAGTAAGGAGTAAGGTGCTTCTCCGGGGGCTCTTCCATCAAAATATCTTGAATAGTTTTCTATGCCTTTGACATAACCTAATTCCTGAATCATTTCAAGGTCGTATGTTACTTTTTGCTTTATTCTTTGAGCTTCAAGAAGTTTTCCCTGCTTTTTAAAAAAGTTGTATTGATTAATCATATCTTTTTCTATTTGAGAGATTATTTCTTTATTTTTAGTCGGGTCTGTCATGAAATGCTTGGCAGGATATAAAACATAATTTTTAATTGATAATTTAGAATTTACAATTGTTTGACCGAAAACGGGGTTAATTATTTCTACTTTCTTAATTTTATCCTCCGAAAGTTCTATCCTAAAAGCTTCATCCTGATAGGCAGGGTAAATATCTACTATCTCTCCCCGTATTCTGAAAGTTCCTCTATGGAATCCGAATTCGCTTCTTTCATACTGCAGATCCAAAAGCCTGTCTATTATTTGATGTCTTGAAATTTTCATCCCTTGTGAGAATTCAAAAACAAAATGTCCATATTCTCTTGGGGAACCTATGTTATAAATGCAGGAAACTGAAGCTACAACAATTACATCCTTTCTTGTAAGAAGATTCGTGGTTGCAGCTAATCTTAATTTATCTATGAGTTCATTGATATCAGAGTCTTTTTCTATGTAGGTATCGGTTGAAGGAATGTAACTTTCGGGCTGGTAGTAATCATAATAGGAAACGAAATATGAAACCGCGTTTTCGGGAAATAAATCTCTCATTTCCTGAAACAGCTGTCCCGCTAGTGTCTTATTATGAGAAATAATTAAAGTTGGCCTTTGCAGCTTCTCAATTACGTTAGCAACTGTAAATGTATTGTGGACATATATTCCGCCCATTCCAGCTAAAAAAGTTTCGTTGTCTTTAACTGCTATATCATAAACATAATCAGAAGTAGGTTTAATTAATTTGATTTCTTTAACTTTAGTACAAAATATTTCTGTCAAGACTTTAAGTTTATTAAGATCAGATAATATTAGCGGCGAATCAGTATTTTCTTCAAATATATTTACAATCTTTCTTAATAATTTATTCGAGGGTTTTCTGGAGCCATCTTCAATCATGGAAAAATACGATCTTGTACAACCAACCAACTTGGATAACGATTCATGAGTAAAGCCAATATTTTTTCTTAACTGCTTAAATATATATCCGTCTATGGGTGTTAAATCGACATTTGTATTTGAATTCAATTTTATTATTTGGGAAAGCTTAAATTGTTTTCGTTCTAGAATAAAACCAATATATTTTTGAAATTTAGTAAGATTCTCTTTACCAGAAATTACTATTTCATAATATTGTCTCTTAACCTTATTTATAGTATTTGTGGCATATTTAATTTTATTTCGTATCCTAACATTTATTCCATAACGCATAAGTGCATAACTTAGATCGCATGCTAATTTTGAGCTTGCCGTACAAGCCTGAATTTCATTTTCTGTTACAGTCCCATCCCCACTAAAGTATGCTGATAATATATACGAAAGTTGTTTTAAATCTAATTGCATAAACCAAGGTGGAAGAACTTTGTTACTGGACTTATTCCCGCACATGCTTGAAAAAAGATCAGATAATAAGCAATTACTAATCTGAAAATCTCCCAAATTAAAATTTCTTTCTTTATATTTTATATCCAAAATATTTAAATAGTTTTTAAATAATTTCTGAAAAGCATTTTCATGAACACTTATTAATAAATAGTTCTTTTCGCTGTGTCCTTCTGCTATATATATTCCAAGAAGTGATAAAAAGTTTTTGTCTATATGTATTTCATTTTTTAACGGTATCCCTTGTTTTTTATATATTTTTATATTATTTAGTGTCTTATTAGATAAATTCAGACTATCTATACAACGAATACTAATCCCTTCATTTTTATTTATTATTCGATAGTATTTTTTATATCCTAATAATTTCCTGAGTTCTTCTTTTTTAATATCATTTTTAATTTGATTAAATTTAAAGTATGCATCTCGTTTCAAGTATTCTTTGAGATAAATAGTATTAATAACAGCCAGATCTTTAATTTCTAATATTCTAGGAGTGGGTAGATAATCATTTTTGGTGATCTCTGTAGTTTTTACCAGTTTAAATAGTCCGTTTCTAATAACCCAAAAATTATGGTCTCCCGTAACATCTACCTGTTTACCGCACGAGGTTGTAACCGAATACATCTTTTTAGGTGTCTCGTGCCTAATCAGCTGGATAATGGGTTTTAATTCTTGCTGTCCAGTCTTTGGATTGATACTTGGGACATACAAATCTTTATTTACTGAAGTTGGGTCTTCTACTAGTTTTCCTATTTCTATAAAAAATGCTTTAAAAGAATTATTACCTTTTTCATATACCAAAACACGTTCATTATAAGAAAGACTTTTTCCGCTGCCGGTTACTCCTAACAAGGTTTGATATTTTTCTCCACGCAAGACATTATCTGTCAGTTTATTAATAGCATTTCGTTGATCAGGAATCGGTATATATTTTGATTTGAGTTTAAATATATTTATATTGTATCAGATTGACCTATTGACAACTTCGGTAAACATTCGTATAAATAAGTATGGCACTTATAGTTTACAAAAGACAAGCACAAATACTGGATTTCATTAAGCAGCATATTCAGTCTAAAGGCAGCGCTCCAACACTGCGGGAAATTGCCGACGCCATAGGCGTATCTTCTCTTGCAACGGTTCATGAACATCTTCAAGCGCTTGTTACTAAAGGTCTTATTAAAAGAAAAGGAGGAAAGGTAAGAAGCATAGAAGTTAAAGATGTTGAACTTAACTTTAATCCTCAGGGAATAAGTGTGCCGATATTGGGATTTATTGCAGCCGGAGCTCCAATTGAGCCCTATACCGATCCAAACGCAACAATGTCTATCCCTCCTAATTTTTACTCGCAGAAAAAAAGGGTCTATGTTCTGCAAGTAAGGGGAGAAAGCATGATTGAAGAACAGATTAGAGATGGAGATTATGTAGTTGTAGAACAGGAAGAAACTGCCAATAACGGCGATATTGTGGTGGCTCTTCTTGACAATGGCATGGCAACTCTAAAAAGATTCTTTAGAGAGGCTACCCGGGTAAGATTGGAACCTGCCAACGCCAAAATGTCTCCTATTTTTGTCAAAAACGTAAGGATTCAGGGCAAAGTTGTAGGCCTTGTCAGAAGATATACTAATTAACTTCAATATAATATAAAATTAATTCATGGCTGAAATTATTAGAACTGTGATTGATATCTTTCTTCATCTTGATAAAAACTTGGCGATGGTGATTGGACAGTATGGAACAGCTACATATGGACTTTTGTTTTTGATTATCTTTATGGAAACTGGGTTTGTGGTGACTCCTTTCCTTCCGGGTGATTCTTTAATTTTTGCTGCCGCGGCTTTGTCAGCAACAAGCTCTCTTTCGACGTCAGGCGGGTTCAATATTTGGGTCCTATATATTTTGCTTTTAATTGCTGCAATTTTGGGGGATACCGTAAATTACTGGATTGGACACTTCATAGGACCAAAAGTATTTGAGAAGGATTCGAAGTTAATTAAAAAAGCTTATTTAATCAAAACCCAGAAGTTTTATGACAAATATGGTGGACAAGCTATAACTATTGGTCGGTTTGTTCCTATCGTAAGAACTTTTGTCCCATTTGTTGCCGGAGTTGCCAAGATGTCGTATAAGTTCTTCTTTATCTACAATATTTTAGGTGGAATTTTATGGGTATCTTTATTTACCTGGACAGGATATTTCTTTGGTAATCTGCCTTTTGTTAAAGCCAATTTCCATTATGTGGTTGTTGTGATAATTTTAATTTCTATTACTCCGATTGTTTATGAGTTTGTGAAGTCAAAGATTAGAAAGTAGGCTTCTTTCGGTCATGACACCAGGTTTTTCTATTCCCAATAGCGAAAGAACAGTTGGAGCAATATCTGCCAAAATTCCTGATTGCAGGGTTTGAGCCCTTCCCATTAGCTCCTTTGAAATAGCTATAAATGGAACAGGATTGCCGTTATGCTCCGTATCAATTTGTCCTGTTTGGGGATCAATCATTTCTTCGGCGTTTCCGTGATCGGATGAAATTAGAAGAGTTCCATTAATGGAAAGAATAGAATTTGCAATTTTGCCCAGGCATTCGTCAAGTATGGTACAGGCTTTTACCGTCGGACCTATGCTTCCGGTATGCCCCACCATATCGGGATTAGCAAAATTAACCAGAATGAAAGAGTAGTCTAAAGGTTCTTTAAGTTTTGAGATTAGCGTATCGGTTATTTCATATGCAGACATTTCGGGTTTTAAGTCGTAAGTTGCAACTTTTTGGGAAGGAATTATTATTCTTTCTTCTCCCGTAAATGGTTCTTCTCTTAATCCATTAAAGTAATATGTGACAAATCTTTCTTTTTCCGATTCTGCAATTCTTAGCTGTTTTAAGCCGTAATCGGCTATGACTTTTCCTAAAGGAACATCTACATGTTCCGGAAGAAATGCGGCATGAGTTCCTGCATCTAGAAGAGATTTACTGTATTCGGTCATTGTTACAAAATAAAGATTATTTAATTTAGGTCCTCTTTCAAAGACATTTTGTTTTTTCTCAATTCTTTCAACCAGATGTGTTTTTTCGTATTTTTCCATGTAAGGGTCAAAATCAAGAAAGATGCTTTGATTGGAAAAATCCTCAACAACAAATGAAGCGGTTAATTGTCTTGGTCTATCAATTCTAAAATTGAAAAATATCACCGCGTCGTTATCTTTAACGGTTGCAATTGGTGTTCCTTTTGCATCTGTAATAATTGAAGGTTCTAGAAACTCATCCGTTTTTCCTTCCTTATAGGACATTTCAATTGCTTCTTCCGGAGTTTTAACTAGTTGTCCCTGCCCTTTGGTCAAAGCAAGGTAGGCTTTTTCGGTTCTTTCCCACCTGCGGTCTCTGTCCATAGCCCAATACCTGCCCATAATGGACGCAATTTGTCCGACTTTTTCTCTTTGAATATCTTCTCTAACCTTTTTAATATATTCAGAGGCGGAAGTGGGAGGAGAATCCCTGCCGTCTGTAAATAAATGTAGGAATACATTATTAGAAAGACCGCTTTTTCCCATAAGTTCCAAAAGGGCGGTTAAGTGTTCCATGTCCGAATGAATTCCTGAAGCTCCGATTAAACCCATGATATGAAGATTTGAATTATTTTTCTTTACATGGTCAATTGCTCCTAAAAGAGCAGGGTTTTGGAAAAAGGAACCGTTGGCAATTGCCATTGAGATTCTTTTTAAATCCTGATATACGATTCTACCTGCTCCGATATTTAAGTGTCCTGTTTCAGTATTGCCGGCTTCGCTTCTGGGAAGCCCTACCGCCTCCCCCGAGGCAGTAAGCTGAGTATGAGGGTATGATGCCCGGAATCTATTCATATTAATTGTATTTGCCTGTGAAATTGCATTTCCCGGTCCGGGAGCTGCCAATCCCCATCCGTCTAAAATTACCAGGCAAACAAATTTAGAATTAGTGAGTTTCATTTTCTATTGAAGACAATCTATTATATTTAGCTACCCTTTCTCCTCTTGCAGGAGCTCCAAATTTTACATAATCTGCTCCAACCCCGACTGCAAAATCTGCAATAAATGTGTCATTAGTTTCGCCGGATCTATGAGAAACAATTACTTTCCAATTAGCTTCTTTTGCCATTTTAATAACAGACAATGTTTCTAAAATGGTGCCTATCTGATTAGGTTTAATAAGAATCGTATTGCAAGCTTTTTCAGTAATTGCCTTTTGAACTCTTTTGGGGTTTGTAGCCAAAAGGTCGTCTCCCACAATTGCTATTTGGTTTCCAAATTCTGCTGTCAATTTTTGCCAGCTTCCCCATCCGTCTTCAAAGAAAGGGTCTTCCAAAACTGCCAAGTGATACTGATTATTAACTCCCCTGTAGTATTCCAAAAGGCCGTCATCATCAAGAGGGGAAGATTTATCCCGTATTTGATAACTCCCGTCTTTATAGAAGGAGTCTGCCGCAACATCCAAACCTAAAAATACGTCTCTGCCCATTTCGTATTTGGTTTCTTTAACCGACTCCACAAAAAGCTCAAGAGCGTCGGCATTGGTAAAGAGGTTAGGGGCAAAGCCTCCCTCATCGCCTACGGAATGAATTGCGCCCTTTCTTTCCAAATTGGCTTTAATTGCATGGTATATTTCAACCCCTGCCTCAAGCCCCTGAGAGTAGGTTTTGGAAGAAACGGGAATAATGAAAAACTCCTGAAAATCAAGATTTCCTGCACCGTGTTTTCCCCCGTTTATCATATTAAATAAAGGAACCGGTATTTTAATACTTGTTTTTATGCCAAGTTTTTTGGCAAGCTCATTTATCCATGAATAAAGTGTAAGTTTGCCGTCGCTTGCTCCTAACTTCACTACAACCTCTGATATTGCAAGAATCGCATTAGCTCCAAATTTACCCTTATTTTCTGTCCCATCCAGATTTATAAGTTTCTTATCGATTGCAAAAAGATCAAGAACATCCATTCCCAAAACTTGGGGACCTAATATTTTATTGATGTTTTCTACCGCCTTTAATACTCCAAATCCACCAAATCTTTCTTTATCGTTATCTCTTAACTCAACGGCTTCATGAGCTCCGGTTGAAGCTCCTGATGGTACAGATGAAACAGCAACAAAGCCGCTTTCGGTTTGGGCCATAACTTCAACCGTTGGAATTGCTCTTGAATCCAAAATTTCTCTGGCCCAGATTTTTGTTATTTTACTCATAATGTAATCATTTCAAGCTATGCTTATATATCTTTTTCAGTTTTAACTATAACATTTTTAACTCTATAAATAGCATCGGGATTTGCTGAAATACTTGTTATTCCCATTCTAACAAGATTTTCTGTAAAATCTTCATATTCGGAAGGCGCCTGTCCGCATATAGAAACAGAAATATTGTACTTCCCGCATATCTTAATCACGCGTTTTATGGCCCAGGAGATTGCCTCCGATCTTTCATTAAACGCTTGAGCTACTTCAGAATTATCCCTGTCAGTTCCCTCGATTAGCATGGTTAAATCGTTAGATCCGATGGAAACTCCGTCAAGGCCTACCTTAATAAAATCTTCCATTAAGATCACATTTACGGGAAGTTCCACCATCATCCAAAACTTAAACGAAGATTTTTCAAAAAGACCGCTTGAAGAAACCAAATTTCTTACTCTTTTAAGTTCGTCGGCAGATCTAACGTATGGAATCATAATATGCAAATTTTCGTATTTTTCCCTCACCTTTTTAATAGCTTCAAGCTCAAGATTAAAAACATCCGGGTTTGAAACATATCTGAAGGCTCCTCGAAAACCCATTAAAGGGTTAGGTTCTTTTGGCTCCCAATAGATTCCTCCCTTAAGAGAGCGGTATTCATTGGTTTTAAAATCCGTGGCTCTATAGATAACAGGTCTTGGGTAAAATGCTTTGGCAAAGACTTCTATTTGTTTTGCCAGTTTATCTACAAAATCATCTTGTTTTTTAAGTTTAATTGCTTCTTTAGGGTGAATTCCAATACCACTAATTATAAAT
>JAPLZT010000146.1 GCA_026394855.1 Candidatus Woesebacteria bacterium | reverse complement strand
TCCCGGGCTGGCGGCCGCAATTAGCAGATCGCCACTGCCATTGATCTAAGGGATGTTAGATGTTCCTGTGCCTGGGGGAAGCCCCTGTAAGGTTTCAGAATTTATGGCGTATCCAACATTGGCAATCTGCTGGCGGGGAGTCATCTCTGCGTCTAAGGCGATCGTTACTCCCATGTAGACATTAGGATTTTCTGAAAAAATATCTGAAGTAATTTCAGTTCCACAGACTGATTGGGGAGAAGTAGGAGTATAGCCGCTTCCTCCGACCAGAGTATTAAAAATTCCGTCCTCATCCGGAGTGGTCGAACAGGGTCCGGCGGTATATAAAGCGGTTCCGCCGGTTGAGACGTTATAAAGTTTAAAAGTCGCGTTAGTTGCTGTTATTATGGGATTTCCCAATGAATCAGTTAATCGGCCCTGAAAAGACAAAATTCTTCCGGCTCGGACAGGAGTAGCTGAATAGGCTAGTGATTTTTCTGATTTAAGAAAAAATTGATTATAAATTCCGGCGCCCAAGGCCGCCATGAAAATTAAAATAATAATCAGGCCGATGTAGTGCTGAAGACCGAAAGTGGTGGTTGGTGGTTGGTGGTTGGTGGTTGGTTGAATTGGTTTTTTTGTCATGCCGAACTTGTTTCGGCATCTCTCTATTAGATCCTGAAACCCGCTTCGCAGCGAGGCGAGCAAGTTCAGGATGACATTATTAGGTTTTCCCAAAGCTTTAACCATCTCTTTATACTCATTTTCCTTTATATAACCTTTCTCCTTTGCCCAGCCTATAAATTTTTCCACAGAGGCCATTTTCCGCTTCACCACAGAAGCACTCTCTCCACGGACGTGGAGCTTGCTGATGTACTGCTTTATCGTGCTTTCGTTTAATTTATCCATAGATTTCCTTTATTTTCCCTTAATAACCCTTAAATCTTTTCTCCTTATCAACCCTTAGTTTTGTCTCAAGCGATTCGACGAGTTTTCTTAAAAGCCAGTCGGTTTTGTTTATTAGTTCGATAAAAATTTCGTAGGTAAGGTCGGCGACTCTAACATTATTTAAAGGAGGGTAAAGGAGGATTAGAGGACGGTAAGTAAAGTCCCGGAGAGGGGGGGAAGGGTTAAAGGAAGCTAAAGGAGGGTTAGAGGAGGGTAAAGGACCCTTAGCATCCTCTAATTTCCTATAACTTCCTTTAACTCTTAAGCTTTGATTGAATTCCCCAAGGTTGATGCCGATTTTTATTAGACTTGATCCTGGTTTTGATTGAAGAAATTTATCCTCAGTCAATTCCCTTACGTCTCCTTTAACCTCCTCTAAACTCCCTTGACTATAACCTATAAATTGCAGGTACTCAGACGTCGTGGTTCTCTTATAACCTTCCTCAATATTCCGAACGACACTTCTTGCCGCATCATCAACCTGCGATTTTCTACGATATTCTGATTTTGGTAAAGACTCGGTAAATCTTCTGACAAAAAATCGTAAAAGAACGGCATTTGACCACGGGACAAGATATTTGTATCCTTCAGGATCTTTCCACGATCGCGAATGACTTTGAGGGTTTTTTGTTTCTTCAAGCTCCTTCATTGTCTTTTCTATCAACTGTTGAGAAATTGTTTTGTTCATAATTATATCCTTGACACTAAATATTTTGGATCAGACAGGTAAAACCCGACCGATCGACTGGTATTATGGAATCTCATCATCTTCCCGTTTCGGGAAAGACAGTCGACTGTCACCGGATCAAACCAGTATTTAAGGCTTTTCCAAGCCCAAATAAACGAATAAACAGTTAAAACAGGAAGAAAAAGAATAATCCTTTTCATATTGATAAAAAATCTCGAATATCATCGAGATAACTTGTAATAACAATCTGATCTAATTTTTCTTTTATTAAATCGTTTTGAAATTCTTTTAATAAGTCATTTCGAACCCGCTTGGCGGGTGAGAAATCTAGCGAAGCGTTACGCTCCCTTTGGTCGCTGGATCTCTCGCTAACACTCGAGATGACGTTGATCACTTTCTTTGCCGGGTTCTCCTTCATCCAGCCTTGGGAAATACAAAAAGAACAGAATTTCCGGACTGTTGATAAGCGTCGATTGATGGTTTTATGGGGGATGTTATTTGTTGTGAGATAAGAACGGTATTCGGAAATAACGTTTACGGTGATATATTGTAGGGGCGCGGTTTTCGCGCCCTTTTCATTAGGGTCGGATAACCCGACCCCTACATGATTTGATTTGACATAAAATGTTACCCAACCAACAAAATGTCTGAAGTCAGAAAGATAATTTTTTAAAGATACGGGAGAAATATTCTCCGTAAGCAGGTATTTTTCGAATAAGG
>JAPLZT010000082.1 GCA_026394855.1 Candidatus Woesebacteria bacterium | reverse complement strand
CGCCAAATATTGATTTTCGGATAATTCCAAGCTTCCGCGCGTAATTAAGGTTTTGTCGTTTGAGATTATCCCGCACTTTTTGACGAATTTCCGGAGGATTACTTTCTATTATTTTTTCCAAATATAACTCATTATTCGGATCAACCTCTTGCAATATTTGCACTACTTTTTGCAACACTCCCATTGGAAATGCACCACTTCCGCAAGCAGGATCCAAAACTTTTAAGTTATCCAGAGCGTCAACAATTCTTTGTTTGGTTGTATTTTCCGTCTCTTTTTCCAAGGTTCCTGATAAAATTTGTTCAACTTCCCGCAGAACTATATCTTGTATTCCCAACTTGACACGCAATTCTTCGTCCAGTAGACTAAAGTCAGATAAGAGTTTTCGAAGCGTGGAAAATCGCTGAGCCGCGGCGGGGCTTGTCCCTGTATGAAGGAGATCAGCGTCCTTCCGAGAACTCTTTCCTTTTATATTAAATATTTTCTCCAGATCTATTTGTTGGTGTTCATCTTTTAGTTTTTGATAGCGTTTTTCGTCAATTGTGTAGATAGTAGACAAGGAAAGCTCTCTTGTTAAAAGCGGGCTGAAGAATGCTGCAAAAAGTTGATTTTTGTGTTTAAAGATCAAACAAACTGTAACCCAAGGATGACGCCTTTTTAATTTTATGTTTTTAATTTTTCCGTAAAGTTTATCTACAACTTCCACTTCTCCTGATAAAAATGACTGCCAAAGTTCCGGACCGACTTGAGGATGTGCATGTGTTGTCTTATCCTTACCGAAAATATCCAACCCCCGGAGTTTCGCGATAATTCTTGGTGAAATAATGATGTTAGTAAACTCTTCATCCATGAAATATTTTACATTTATAAGAAGAGTTTTATGAAAATGTGATTCAACAAATTTAAGTAGATCTTTGTTGTCCAAACGACACAACTTTAAAAAGTTGTCTTTATCAAGATATTCGCGTTCTGATGGTGGAAATTTACTTTGCAAAAATTCTCTTAAACTTGTTTGAACCATGTAATCTACAATGGTGCGTGGAGTATAGTAGCTACCCGTGCTTTTGCGGGCAGATTCTCCTGTCTCCGGATTTATTTCAGCAAGTAAGTTCTCAAATATTCTTCCTAACATTTCCGGGTCTATGGAAAGTTCAATATCGACACTAGTATTTTCATCAATTGTAAAATTATAAGTTTCTAGAATGTCAAAAAGATTAGTAAACCAATTGTCCGGTATTTTTAAAGCATAATTAGGCTGGTCTTCATAAAAATCGTAGGGATGTGGCTCGAACAATCCGCCATTTAAATAAGGAGTTAACTTTGCATCTTGAGGAAGTGTAGTAATTCTTTTATCTGAATCTTTATTTAATATTTCAAAAAATAAAGGTTCCAAAATAGTGTGATAATAATTTTGCTCTACAGACTGACTCCCCAAAAATTTATCAGAAATTAATGGAATTTTGGCATCTGATTTTTTCTGTTTAAGAAACCAACAAAATACAATTCGTCCTATTAAGCGGACGGCAAATTCAGCATACAATTGGTGATTATCCTCAGAAGAATGTGATGGTAATTCTAAACTCGCTATAAAGGTTTTATTTTTACCACGAAATTTTCTTTCTCCTCCTATTAAATTTGTAAACTGCATAGAAATTTGGTCGTAAAAGTCTTTATTAACAACCTCAATCGAAAATCTATTTTGCAAATCATCAAAACTAATGACCGGTCCCATTGTTTTCAAGAATTTATATGGTGTATTTATTTTTGCTTGTGGGCCGAGAAAGAATGAATATCTTCTCGGGTTGGAATACTGAACTGTTGCTTTTCCTTTTTCATTTGGTTCCGGGGTTAGCGTCATCAAAGATAAGCGCCAATCTTTTGTATCATTGGATTGGAATACAACCAAAGCTCTAAATGAAGCACTTTGCTTCATCATTTTAAATCCGTCTGTGGCAAGGGCAACTCTGGCACCAGAAGCGACTTTATGAGTAAGTTCAAACACT
>JAPLZT010000069.1 GCA_026394855.1 Candidatus Woesebacteria bacterium | reverse complement strand
TTTGATACTTATATTGAGGGGCAAGAGTCCCAGAACCAACAATTGTTTCTGTCCAATTATTCGGGATCTTAACAGAAAAAGGTACTGGGGAGTAATGATTGCCACAATCGGAGTGTTGATATGTTTTCCAGTTTGCGGTCGGATCGGTAGTTACCGTGGGAGTAGGGGAAGGTTGAACTTGAACTTGGGATTGGGAGAGTTGTTTGGTCAGACTTTGAACTTGAAGGAAAAGATAGCCGACGACTAAAGCAATAACAACAATTAAAACCAAGTGTAAAATAAGTATGAAACTCTTCTTTTTTGGAATTGGGGCCGAAATTGGAGCTACCGCAGGTTGAGGCGGTGGGGTAGGGAATGTCGGATTTTCTGGCTCCACACTTTGATTATAACAAGTTCAAAACAAAAAGTCTCATATTTGTTTTGAACATTGATATATAGCCTCCTTACTTGTCAAAATGTCAGTTATTAAACTGACATTTTAATTATGTTGGCTATATAAACACACAAGTGGTAAATTTAAAGTATAAGCAAAGCTTGTGATCAAGTAAGGAATATAAAAATATCATGAAGATTTTTGTTACCAGAAAAATTCCCGGAGAACATTTGGATAAATTAGTGGCTTCCGGATATGACGTTGATATTTCTATCTTTGACAGACCGCTTCTTCCTGAAGAACTTATTCAGAAAGTAAAGGGGGTTGACGCGATCATCTGCCTTCTGACCGACAAAATTGACGGAGCGGTAATGGATGCAGCCGGGTCCTCCCTAAAAATAATTGCAAACTATGCAGTTGGTTTTGACAATATAGAAATTAGGGAAGCGACGGACAGGGGGATTGTTGTTGCCAATACATCAAGCACCGAGGTTGATGAATCGGTTGCGGAACACACCTGGGCCCTGATACTTTGCCTTGCCAGGAGGATTATTGAAGCAGACGAGGCAACAAGGCGCGGCGCATTTAGAGGCTGGGAGCCGGATGTTTTTTTGGGAGTAAATCTTGTAGGGAAAACCCTGGGAATAATCGGCCTTGGGAAAATCGGTTCATATGTTGCCAAACGTGCTAAGGGATACGGCATGAATGTTTTATATAATAAACACAACCCCGATCCTGAGGCTGAGAAAGAATTTGGAATCAAATTTGCTTCCTTGGATGAACTTTTGGCAAATAGTGATTTCATAACTCTCCATGTTCCTTTAACCGACGAAACCGGACATATGATCAATGCCGCAACCCTAGCCAAAATGAAGAAGGGATCATTTTTAGTTAATACCGCACGGGGTTTGATTGTTGAAGAAAGAGCTTTGGTTGATTCCCTACGGAGCGGACACTTGGGGGGAGCGGCACTGGATGTTTTTGAAAATGAACCAAATATCCATCCGGAACTTATCAATATGCAAAATGTAGTTACAACTCCCCATATAGCTTCAGCAACACATGAAGCAAGGGATAAAATGAGCCAGCAGGTAGTTGAGGCGGTTTTGGACTCACTTTCCGGAAAGATGCCGGAAAACATAGTAAACAAAGATGTTTGGCCGAAAAAAAGAACCAGTTAAAGAAGATCTTAAGGTCAAGGACCTCAGGCCCGAAAACAAAAGAAAAAGAAAAGAACCTTCTAAACCATGGGGAAAAAAGGAAAGATTAATTATTCTATCCGCTCTTTTAATAACAGTTTTAGTTTCAGTTTTCTTTTCTTTTTCATCAGGTAATTTTGAACCTCCGAAATTCTCCAATTTTAGTTTAGACAATATCTTTAAGGGAGAGACAATAATAGTTGGGAAGATACCTGTTTCTCCAAAAATAATCAGCGAGTTTAATAACATGACCCGGAACCTGAAAGGAACATATGCCTTTGAGGTAATTGATTTATCCACCGGATCTAAGTTTGGGGTAAATAACGATCAAGTAATGCAGGCAGCTTCATTGATAAAACTTCCTTTAATGCTTTACGTTCAGGGAAAAGTTGATGATTCTAAACTCGAAGCAATGGGTAAAAGAAGCGATAATAATGTTTTTAAAGAACTGGTAGCTAAATTCGGAAAAACTACAGTTCAGGATTATATAGATAGTCTGGGGATGAAAAATACTTTGATTGCTGAAAATTCTACAACCCCGGATGAAATAGGGAACTTGTTTATTAAACTCTACCAGGACAAAAACGAGAAGATATTAAGCTATCTTACGAATACAATATTTGAAAATTGGATTAAAAAGGGTATTCCGGAGGGCGTGAGGGTTGCCCATAAATATGGCCGGGAGGTTGGTGTTGTTAATGATGCGGGTATTATTTATTCCAAAAACCCTTTTATCCTGGTTATTATGACTCAAGGAGTGAATGAACTTGAGGCAGACAGACTTATTCCAGAACTAACAAAAATGATATACTCGAAATATGAAGAAAATTTATAAAAGTATTTGTTCTAAACCGAAAGTATTTGCAAGAACCTTTTGGAATAGCTTAACCAAGCCTTCTTACTACAAAGATATTGCTGATGCAAAATTATCATTTTCCATCAAGTATCTTCTTTCGTTATTCTTACTGGTTTCTTTTATAGTTGGTATCAGTATTTCAGTAAGAGTCTTGGGGTTTATTTCCCAGACACCAAAGTTTGTGGAAAGCACTAAAAGTTTCATGGTTGAAACATATCCCAAGGAACTAAAACTTACTTTAAAAGAAAGTAAAATCACAACTAACGTTAAAGAGCCGTACTTTGTTGATTTGGCCGAGAATAAAAAAGCTTCGATTGAACCTTTCAAACATTTTATTGCAATCAGTACAAAAGGAAATCCGGAAGATATTAAAAGCCTTGATTCTCTTTTTCTTGTAACCTCTGATAATTTGATTATTTCCGAAGGAACTGCAAGTGGAAATTATAGAGTGATTTCTTTAGGCAGTACTCTTTCAAAAATCCCGAGTGGAGTAGGTATGGATAAAACTCTATTTACTTCAATTTTAGATACTTTTACTCCATATGTTTTAAAGATGCTCCCCAGAATTATTATCGCGATTTCAATCTTAATTCTAATTTTCTACCCTCTATTAAGGGGAACTTTTGGATTTATTTTTCAGGCTATTTTTCTTCTTCCCGCAACCCTTGTTTTATTCATCGGAGTAAAGATATTAAAGAAAAATC
>JAPLZT010000015.1 GCA_026394855.1 Candidatus Woesebacteria bacterium | reverse complement strand
AGAGACGATGCTTATAAATGGATCGGTTCACAAATCACCGCTCACAGTTCACAGTGCTTCATTGTTTGTCCGTTAATTGAAGAGAGCGAAGCAGAAACCTTAAAAGACATTAGATCGGTAACTAAGGAATATCAAAGCTTAAAGAAAATATTTAAAGGAAGAAAACTCGGACTTCTTCATGGAAAACTAAAGATAGAAGAGAAGAATAAAGTTGTGGAAGAGTTCAGAAATAAAAAACTTGATATCTTGGTTACAACTCCCGTAGTTGAGGTAGGAATTGATATTCCCAATGCAACCATAATGGTTATTGAAGCTGCAGACAGATTTGGTCTGGCTCAGCTTCATCAATTAAGAGGAAGGGTGGGAAGAAGCGAAAAAAAATCATACTGTCTTCTTTTTTACCAAAACGAAGGTGAAAAATCCAAAGCAAGACTAATGGCCATGGAAAAAGGAATTTCAGGTTTTGAACTGGCAGAGTTAGATTTAAAACTCAGAGGTCCCGGAGAAATATTCGGGCTTAGACAATCGGGCATACCGGAATTAAAAATTGCCTCATGGACTGATATTGAACTAATCAAGAAAGCCAAAGAGGTTGCGGAAGAAATATCTAATAATTAAGTTGACCTGTCGCCAACTTTGATATAATCGAATCGGAATGAAAACAAAAATAATATTGGCGTCAGGTTCAAAACAGCGGAAAATGATGATGGATGCATTGGGTATTTCGTTCGTAGTTATTCCTGCCGATATCAATGAAAAAGAAATCCGTGATGAAAATTTAGAGCTCCGGGCTGAAAAAATTGCCAGAGCCAAAGCAGAAGAAGTAGCAAAAAAACACCATGGAATAATTATTTCAGCAGACACTTTTAGCACCTGTAATGGAAAAATACTGGAAAAGCCAAAGTCATTAGATGAGGCCAGGGATATGCTTAAACTTCAGGCAAATAAAACCTGTATTCTTTATACCGGCTTTTGTTATCTTGATAAAACCAACCGGATAGACTACTCGGCAACGGCAATTACAAAATATGTACTCAGGAGATTGTCTGATAGCGAGATAGATAACTTTGTAAAAAATAATCCGGTGACAGACTGGTCTGCCGCTTTTTCACCGGCTTATCCCTACCAGATGGGATTTATAAAAAAAATTGAAGGATCCTTGACCGGTTTAACACACGGTTTACCGGTTGAACTATTAATCCCTTGCCTTGAAAAATCAGGAGTAAAAGTTTAATTGTAAGCAAATCTTGGCGCTTAACTTAGTTAATTGTAAAACCAATCCCATTCAGGTTCAAAGACTTCCTTTATCTTACTCTGAAGCATTTTGTATACTCCGTCTTCCTTAACCGTTTTCCATGTTCCTTCATAGAAATGGTTTTCAACTTCCCCGTCTACCCAGTTTTTTGTAGAAAACTTTACAAATGCGGTATCCCGGGTATTTCCATACCTTTCGGATATATAAATTTCTACATCCAGTATATTTGTAAATCTTGCAGTCCATTCTTCAAAATTAGTCTTTTCCAGATACTTTTTACTTAAAAGATTAAACCCGTCCTGCATTCTTCTTGCTTTAAGGTAAGTATAAAAAGCTTCAACGGCATCTTCGGGGGAAATGGATGGATCAACTTCTATTTTAACAATTTCCTGATCCGTAAAATTAGGAAATAGGGTTGAAACATCGGTTGCCCCTATAAATAGCGAAAGACCGGCCAAACCCATCGTATTTACCCCCACAAGGCTTCCACACTGGTCAACCAAGGGTCCCCCGCTCATTCCTTCAACCAAGCTTATGTTTGTTTGGATATAACCTACGGGACTATATTTAGAAGTTCTGTAATCTACAAAGTTTCCCCTGACAATTGTTGCATCCCCCTTAATATCAGTACCCATTGCATAGCCTGCAGAAATAACCGGTTCATTGTCGCTAAAGCTTAATTTCTCGGGTAGGGGATATACCAAATCGGGATATGAGCCTTCTATAAAAAGTAAGGCAAGATCAGCGTCTTTGTCACCTATTATTTTTGTTGATGTTATAAACTTACCGTCGGGAAATATTATTTTAGGGGAAGGTTCCCCGTCTATTACATGGAAGTTTGTGAGAACCTGATTTTCGGAAATGAAAAACCCTGATCCTTCCATATTCCCGCCTACAATCCTGACAACAGATTTTTTAAGTTTGTCAGAAACCCCATAACCGCAAAAAAGTTTATTAAATGATCCGTATTGTCTTTTGATATAATCCCCAATAACCAAAAGAGAAAAGAAAAGATAGGTGGTAACAGCAATATAGACAATTGATTTAAGAAAATTCTTTAAAGACTTAAAAGGAAATTTAAGACAATCGAAAATAAGTCCGAAGAAGGCCATAATTAATTTAAAAAGAAACTTAAGTAAATAATAAAAAGAGTAGGTGAAAAGCTTAAGAGGGAAGAGATATATAGGAAATAAGAGTTTCTTGATATAATCCCTAAGCCTATTTAATTGCTTTTGAAAGAACTTTTTTACTTTATTCATGTAAAAAATAGCCTCAAAACCCTTGACAAACGGTCTTCAGGAGTATATGCTTCTCCTGAAGCATATACTAATAACTTAAGCAGTGCCTTGGTGTTCCCTCAGAATATCTGAGATATTAAAGCTAAGGAAAACCACCGCTTAAGACATTGCTTCACCAAAAACTACTCAATCTTCGGATTGAGTTTTTTGGTTCTTAGACCAATAGTCTCTAAATAACTCAACTCCCTCACCCAACAAATTGTTTTTCAAAATATCAAAATATTCTTGACCTAATTTCTTTTTGTTGTAATATCGCCCCAAAGCTCCACAAATCCAATCTGCTATTTGAATATTTGCACTGGTTGTAGAATCAAGCATCTCAATTTGAACTATGGAATTCGGGGATAATTGCGAAAGGATGTTGGTTGAAATAATACTTTTAAATTCAGACTTCTTCAACCCTTTTAAGTTTCTGGTGTCGCAAAAGACACGGAAATCTTTATCCGAAATCGGCAAGTAAGACTCCAAAGTTTTTGAAACAATCTCTGTATACAAATGACCCGTACGGATTTTGTCTTTATGACGAAAGTCTAAGGGGGTATTTTTCTTTTTTATAAAACCATATCTAATCCTTACATCAAGCTTTGCTATTTCATTTAAAGTTTTTATTCGTAATTCCTGATCAATATCATTGTTTGAAAATTTTACTTCTTGAAGGTATCTTAGTTTTCTGGGAAACTTTTCTTGCCTCCATGATATAAACCTTTTCTGAGTTCTTCGAGGATCACCTGTAGTAAATGTGCCGATTATAAAGTATCCTCCGTCTTCGCTTTTTGATAACTGTCCTGTCTCATCCAGAAATATCTGCATATTAGTTTGTACTTTTGATATACTGCTTTAAGTATAAATCAAAAAGTAAATGTTTAATAACAGTATTCAAGAACGCTCCGCAGTACCCTGTGAAGATGAATTGAACACTGGTATATCATCCTCGCTTAGGCGGGAAACCCCGATCAGCAGAACGGGGAGGATGTTATAGGAAACAAATACAAAGGAAAAAGGAGATGTTTTATATATGTCTTGAATCTTTTCCAAAATTCAAATATAGCTTTTC
The DNA here is from genome assembly GCA_026394855.1 of Candidatus Woesebacteria bacterium. Classification (GTDB taxonomy): domain Bacteria; phylum Patescibacteriota; class Microgenomatia; order UBA8517; family UBA8517; genus JAPLZT01. Next base: position 2,209 of record JAPLZT010000015.1, on the reverse strand, counting down.
TTACCTTCCCCGATATATTTTTCATTTACTCAATCTGCAACTGGGCTGGTGTAAACATTTCCGGACTATAATTTCCATATAAACTAAACGCCTGTTCAAAAACTCTCTTTGTTATATTATCTACTTCATCAAAAGCATAATTGTGTTGTAGTAAAATTAGTCTGACATCTGTTCTGATTCTAGCCTTTGTCACATCCTGACTAATCCAGTCTATCTGCAAGTCTCTTCGTACAGATTTTACGATTTCTTTAACAAGATCTTTCATCTTTCCATCTTTAATCGCGCTCTTACCTACGGAAAGGGCATCATAAAAAGCCAATTCCTCAGAAGTTAATCCCAAATTTTCTCCAACCTCTTCAGCCCCTCTTATTTCTCGAGCTAATTCTATTAATCTCTCTATTACTTTAGACGAGTTAATAATATTGTTCTCATACTCTTCAATAATCTTTTCAAGTTTCTCTAGTAATGTTCCATACCGGAGAATATTTGACCTCTCGCGTAACCTCAGTTCATCTTCAAATAGTTTATGAACAGCTTCAATTGTTAAGTTTTTAAAACGAGAGTTCTTTACATCTTCTAAAAACTTATCATCAAGAATGGAGATATCGGGTTTCTCTCTTCTGTATTGTGCGAAGATGTCAATCACTCCTTCCGCAGCGATATTCTTAGATATTAAGTCTCGGATAGCAGATTCTGTCTTTTTATCTATATATATGGGATCAACTATTGTATTTTTAATAATTCCGCGTCTTATACCTTCAAAGAATTCAACCTCATCACGAATAATGTTTGCCTCTTTATGTGGCATTACCAAAGCAAAAAGTTTATACAATCTTCCTGATAACTCCAAATATTCCTTTTTCTGATTTTTGGAAAGAATAACATCAAGTGTTTTAGAAAAGAGAGAAGCTTGCTCCCCCGCAGATAGTTCCTTCCATTTTTTGTAATCTATTCCCACAAAAAAGGCTTTGACTTTTTTATAGTACTTCAATAGTTTCTTAACAATTTCTTCGATAGGAATTAAGGCTTGTTTCTGAATATCAGACGTATAAATTGCCAAGGCTTTTTTCAAATTTTCCGCTATACCTATATAGTCAACAATAAGCCCACCCTCCTTATCTTTAAATCTTCGGTTAACCCGAGCAATTGCCTGCATTAATGAATGTCCTTTCAATGGTTTGTCAAGGTATATTGTTTGCAGACAGGGTACATCAAACCCAGTAAGCCACATGTCACAAACAATAACCATATTCAAAGAATCCTCGGGATTTTTAAATCTTTTCTCAATCTCTTTATTATCCAGTTCTTTTTGTATTTCACCTTTGTATTCTTCATTTTTGGATATAACCACCGCAATTTCAGGAGCGTTTTTCATTTTCGAAATGAGCTTATACATCGCAACGGCAATGTTTCGGCTCATAGTGACTACTAACGCCTTTCCTTCAACACCCCTGTTATTGAAATGGTAAACAATATCGCTCGCAATCTTTTCAATTCTCTCCTTTGAACCTACCACCTGTTCCAATTTTGCCCACTTTTTCTTCAAAGCCTCTGTCATATCTTGGGGATGCTCAGCCGCTAAACCCAACTGATCAAGATCTTCATCTATAAGATCATTTATTACATGAAGGGGAACTAATCTGCCTTCATAATAAATAGGAACCGTAACTTTATCTTCAACCGATCTATCGATGGGGTATTCACTTATATAATTACCAAAGACTAATCTCGTATTTCTGTTATTAAATTCAATTGGAGTACCAGTAATACCCATAAAAGAAGCGTTAGGTAACACCTTACGGACGTTCCCGGCAAGGTCGGCATACTGGGAACGGTGAGCCTCATCAGAAATTACAATGAAATTATCTCGTTCCGAGAGTACTTTATCATTATCAAATTTCTGAATCGTGGTAAACAAAATCTCAGCCCCTGCTCCTCTAATTTTATCTTCCAAACCCCTTATACTTTCGGCTTGTTTGGCGGTAGGGTAGCCTGTACGAAGAAAGGTTTTGTAAAGTTGCTGATCAAGATCGTTTCGATCAGTTAAAAATAAAACTGTCGGACCATTTAATTCTTCCAGTTTTCTGATTTTATTAACGTAAAAGACCATAGCAAGAGATTTTCCAGATCCCTGCGTCTGCCAAAAAACGCCTATTTTTTTGTCTCCTCTTACGGCACGGAGTGTATTATCAACGGCTTTATTTACACC
>JAPLZT010000134.1 GCA_026394855.1 Candidatus Woesebacteria bacterium | reverse complement strand
CCAATGGTTTTTTGCGGGAAGATATTGGGGTGGACATTACTACATTTTTCGGACAGAAACCATTTGAATATATTTATGCTCCCAGAACAGATTCTGATAATCCGCGAGTGCTTTTGTGCAGACGTGATGGATCCTTGCCGCAGGAAGCAGATATCAAAGTTAGCGAGATTTTTTCACCGATAGTCTACGCGGTTTATAGTTCCGGAGCATCTGCCCTAGACGATCAAACTGTTTTTCATGAAAAACTTAACCCCACCAAATATAAAGTAAGCTTTGGTAATGTTGATAGGGATTCTGTTTTGGTTTTTAACAGCCGCTTTAGCACTCTTTGGAAGCTTTATGATAGTAATACGGGAGGGGTTATGGATGATCACTTTGTGGTGGATGGGTATGCCAATGGGTGGTTGATAAAAAAGGGCGACCAGCGCAATTTTTCACTTGTCTATCAACCCCAAATTTGGTTTGAGAAAGGTAGAATTATTTCAGTATTTTTCTTGTCAACAACAGTTTTAATCTATATATGGCTGGGTTATTTTAAAAAAAGGAAGCAAAAATGATAAAAAGAGCAAACTTATTATTGGATAAGCTGCTTAGAAATATTACCAATTGGGTAATTCGCGATAAGTACAAAATTGTCGGTTTTTTGTTTTTAACAGTTTTGGTAGTAGGATTGTCTTTTCTACCATATTTAAACCTTTTATTTACTAAGAAACTTGTCGTATTTGTAATATTTGCTCTGCTGTTTGCCGTCTTTAGACTGGGTTGGAGAGTCAGCCTTTATTTCTCCATTATCCTTTTTGTTTTGGCCTTTGCCTTTACTTTAGTCGGGTTAATTCCTTTGTCGCAAGTGTTAGGGGATTATATTTACGGCTTTTTGGTTTTGATTGCGATTGAGTATTTTATCGTGATGTAGGGATGTCTAATAAAAGATTTGTACTTCTCGGTGTTTTAACCGAGATTGTTTATTTATTATTTTGGGTAATTAGATACGCTCATTTCGGGAAGGTATATCAGTACAATCTTTTGGAAAATAACTTTGCTTTTGGAATAGTAATTGGTTTTATCCTACTGCTTTTATTATTTTACCTGCTGGCCTCAAAATTCGAAGAGTTGAAGAAAGTTTCTTATAAACTAATCCTGTTTTTTGCTATCTTATTTAATTTTACTATCGTCTGTATTTTACCTATAGCTTCCGATGATCTTTTTTCTTACATTTCCGTGGGCCGGATTATTTCTAAGTATCATGAAAATCCCTACGTTGTTTCCTATGATCATTTTCAGAATGATATATTGTATCCGAAAATTAAAACCGTTTGGTCCCAAAAAACCACCGCTTACGGACCCGTATTTCCCATTTTAGATGGGATTTTGGCCTTTTTAGGAGGGGATAATCTTAAATTAAGTATTTATTTGTATAAGTTTTTGTTTATGGCCTTAAATATTTTGATTGGTTTATTGATCTATAAAATTACTAAGAGTCGGCAGGCGATGGTTTTATATTCCTGGAATCCGCTGATCTTATTTGAAATTTCGATAAATAGTCATAATGATGCGTTGTTAGTATTGTTTTTCATTTTGTCTTTGTATTTTTTGTTTAAGAAAAATACCTTAAAATATCATCTGTTGGCTTGGTTTTTTCTTGTTATTTCGGCGTTGACTAAATACTTTAGCGGTATTTTTTTGCCATTTTACTTTATCTATTCCTTAAAAACTTTACCAACCAAAGAGGATAAGTTTAAGTATTTTTTCCTTTCCGGATTTGGCGGATTGGTGATTGTTATTCTGTCTTTTTTCCCGTTTTGGACCAGTCCGTATATTTTATCAGGTAGCCTTAGTTTTTATGGTACGAGAACAATGATCCAACAATTAGGGATAAATTCGAATGATTATAGAGTTTTCAGAATTATAGCCAATATTCTGTTAGGCATAATTTTTATTTTTAAAATATTAAATCATTATCTTAAGGAAAAAACACCTTATCAATTGGTCAATACTTTGGCGTTGATTTTTGCTTTCTTTTTGATTTTGGGATTTGGGTTAGTTCTTCCGTGGTATTTAGTTTTATTAGTTGCCTTACTTTCAATTTGTGTGGGACTATCAAAAAAAAACAGAACTTATGTTCTTGTTCTTTTTGGCTCAACAGTTTACGCCTTTCTCCAATATTTCTTAATCAGATAAATTATTATAACGGTCAATAAAGTTGAGAGAGTAATCGTTTCCCCAATTTTATAGTTCGGTGGTTCGTACTTAATTTCTAAATATTTAGTTTCCTTTGGGACCGCAATGGATCTTAAAACATTTGGAGATTCAAGAAGTTGGGTTTCTTTGCCGGTATCCGTATAGGCTTTCCAGCCGGGATTGTAGACTTCTGAAATGACAAGAGCATCCTTATGATAATTTGACGTATCTATTTTTATTAAATTGGGGGAATAGTAGGTTATTGGTGCTTCTGATCTTGGCTGGTATTTAAGGTTTTTATAAATAAAGTACTTATCAATTTTTGTTGCCAAAGATAAATCGTTACTTTCCAGAATGTAAGGAGAAATTATGTATTTGGTATTATATCTTCCCAGAGAATTAATATTCGGATTTAATTTTTCGTTTAAATAGGCCCCCATTGGAGGGATTGAAAGTGTGTAATAGTCCCAGTAAGCTCCGGTAAGCTGAAGTGCGTGGCTATTGTAGTTTTTCTGAATTAGAGTGCTATATCCGTCGATAAGCTCCAGATGATAGATTGTAGCCTCTTTTTGCGATAGACATCGGCTAAGGCAGTACACCCGGAATCGGTCCTTGTCTCTTGCTAGAAATTCATAAACCTCTTTTGGTGCGTAATTTGGTTGAGGGGAGGGTTTAGTCAATCTAAACCAAGAAAGGGCTAAAGTTTCAATGAGGGCCAAACAAAAAAGAAGACGAAAATGCTTTATTCTTTGTAAACCAATACCGGCTAAAAAGATTACAGTTAGGGAAACCGCAAACCAGATTCTTGTTGAAACTCTCATGTAGTCGTACCATTTTTGGGATATTAGGGTTTTATAAAAAGGTGTTGCATTATTTGCTGCAATGATAAATACCGGTATTGCCAGCAACGCTAAATATATTTTTTGACTTTTTTTAAGACTTAAATATCCAAATAACGCTAATACCGCGGAAATTAGTCCTATCGGGATCCATTTTTCCGGATCACTGTTAGCTGGAAGAAACATTTGTTTAATAAATTCCAGTTTTGAATTCCATATGGGCCAAACCTCTGGTTTTATTGCAAGTAGGTATCTGTTGGTTTGGGAAATCCAAGCAATTTGTGGCAAGATGGCAACTGCCGAAAGACCAAAAGAAAGTATTCCTCCGAGAATGAAAAAGAACAACGCTTTAACCTTGTTTTCAACTTTTAAAAACGTGACTATGAAAATTAGACACGCAAAAAAGATGGCATAAATAAATGTGGTTGCGTGGGTGTAAAAAAGAGCAGCAGAGGAAATAGCTAAAACAAGTGACCAAATTAATTTGGTCCTTTTTGCAATCATGACTGTTGATAAGAATAACCAAGGTAGCCAAGCCCAGCTTAAGATTAAACCAAAATGTCCTGCTTCGATGTATCCTGCAAGTTTTGGAGAGAAAACAAAAAGTATCGCACAAAAGACAGCTGAAAGTTT
>JAPLZT010000154.1 GCA_026394855.1 Candidatus Woesebacteria bacterium | reverse complement strand
TTTTGATAAATACCTAGCGGAATTAAAAATAATTCAATCGAGTCAGGGCAGGAATATTCAATCAGGGAAACTAAATTTATATTCACTCTTTCTAGTTAAAAGTTTAGACCTTGTAAAATCTGATGGACTGGTGGGACTGATTATCCCAAATAACATTTTAAGAACAACGACTTTTGACATAGTTAGAAAATTTATTTTAGATCATACTGTAATTGAGCAAATTACAGATCTAGGAGATTCCGTATTTGCACATGTGACTGCTTCATCCGTAATCCTTATATTGAATAAAAATACTAGTCCGAATGGTGATAATAGCGTTGAAGTAATTTCAGAAGTTGCTGACTTGCAAGGTAACAACTTCAAAAAACATTTAGTAAAACAAAAATCTTTTTATCAAAATGAAAGTTTTGCTTTTAACATTTTATCTGACACAGCCTCATCTGCTTTGAGTAGAAAGCTTGAAGAGAACTCGATAAAGTTAGGTGAGTTTACCAAATATATTATTGAGGGAATTGTTGGATCACTTGATAGGGATGTGGCGAAAGAAAAAATTGATGACAGTTATAAACCTTTTCTTTTAGGAAAAGATATTGGCCGATATAAAATAAAATATCGGGGTCGCTGGATATGTTATAACAGAAATAAATTACACCGTGCACGACCTGAAGAGGTTTTTATTTCGGATAAAATATTATTACAAAGAATTAGTGGCGGTGACCGCCCACTGGTAGCTACTTTAGATAAAAAACATTACTACACATTTGCTTCACTAAACAATATCCTCTTAAAAGAAAATTCTGGTTTTAATATTTTATATGTTCTTGGACTAATAAATTCGAGGTTGATAAATTGGTATTATTCAATAAATTTTTCAAACAAGTCTAAATTAACGGTTAATGTTTCAAAGACATTTTTAAGCCAGATTCCGATTAAAAATATTAAATTAGGCGATCAGAAAGATATCGCAAGTAATGTTATCCTGGTATTGAGTCTCAATGAGACACTTAGCAAATTTGAGGAAAACTCTGAAAAATGGAAGTCTATAAAATCGGAAATCGAAAAAACTGACAAAAAAATTGACGAGGAAGTTTACAAACTTTATAGGCTTACGTCAGAAGAAATCGAAATAGTCGAAAAAGGTTAAATGTCGCAATATTACAATCCCAATAGAAAAGGAAATTTGTATGATAAAGATTCGACTTTGCCGTTTCGTTTGAGCCGGGGCAGAGTTGATAATTTTATCAATTGTCCACGTTGTTTTTACCTTGACCGAAGGTTTGGTGTTGCCCAACCGCCCGGATACCCATTTTCTCTCAATTCAGCCGTAGATAAGCTTCTTAAGAAGGAATTTGACACTCACCGAGCTAGGGGAACAAAACATCCATTAATGGAAACATATGGAATTGATGCAGTTCCCCTTGCCCACAAAAAAATTGATGAATGGAGAGACTCACTAAGAGCTGGGATTACATACAAAATTCCAAATACTAACGTTGTAGTGACTGGCGGTGTTGATGACGTGTGGGTCAAACCCAACGGCGAATTTATTATTGTGGACTATAAGGCCACTTCCAAAGAGGAAGAAGTAACTTTGGATGCAGATTGGCAGATTGGATATAAACGCCAGATGGAAATATACCAGTGGTTATTTAGAAAAAATGGTTTTAAAGTTTCAAAAACTGGTTATTTCGTTTATTGCAATGGAAAAACTGATAAAAAGGCGTTTGATGGAAAACTAGAGTTTGATATTAAGATAATTGCCTATAAAGGGAATGACTCTTGGGTAGATAAAACAATTCAAGAAGCTATTGATTGTCTTAAGTCAGATAAACTTCCAAATCCTGGTCCAGATTGTGATTTTTGCGAATACCGCAAGGCCGTAAAAGAATATGAAAGTTGATTACGACAAATTAGCTAAAGAGTATAAAACAAGATTCGAAAAAATGAGTGATGCCAAACTTATAGCTACTTTTAATGGGGACGTGGGTAAGCCAGGCTGGGTTACAAGAAGAGGATATTTTTTAGCAGCTCTTCGTAATGAATTTAAAGTACGCGGATTTGACTATTCAGCCATTGCAAATGAATGGTCTATGTCTCTAAAAAAGAAAGTCAAGCTTGTTGGTAAAAAGATTACAATAATATGAAAAAGACTTACAGATGTCCAAAGTGTGGGTCAGTTGTAACAAAACTCCCTATCACTAATTATAAAGAGAAGGGGAAAATTATTCACATCCCCTATTTCGGAAAAGCAAAATGTGACAAGTGTGGTTGGGAAGGTAGATCTTTAGGAAAAGGATAAATGATTAATATTTTCGAAAAACAGTTTGAAAAGTT
>JAPLZT010000159.1 GCA_026394855.1 Candidatus Woesebacteria bacterium | reverse complement strand
TAATATCCTTACTAATAATACTGGGGTTGAAAACAAAGAGAGCTGCTGGATAGCCACCCCTGAAAGAGCCTTATTAGATACAGTTTATCTTAATAAGGATTATCATTTTGATAATTTATCGCTCTTAAACTGGGACTCTATTTTTGCAATTTTACCAATGTATGATAACAAACGGATGATTAAAAAAATTAACGAATATTACCAAAATTTTAAATCAAGTCAGAAATAATTATATGACTTTAGATATATCAACCCATAAAAATATTCTCATTAAAATTCTGAAGGATATTTATACAGATTCCACTATTGGTCCATTTTTGGGCTTTAAGGGTGGAACGGCTGCTAATCTTTTCTATAACCTTAGCCGTTTCTCTGTTGACCTGGATTTTGATCTACTGGACGAGACTAAAGAGGATTATGTCTTTGAGCAAATTAAAAAGATTCTTGAATCCTATGGCACCCTTAAAGAAGCTAGTAAAAAACATTTTAACCTTACTTTTATACTTTCTTATAAAAATAAAGCTCTTACTGCCCAAAATATTAAAGTGGATGTAAACAGAAGAAACTTCGGTTCTAAGTATGAGGTTAAATCATACCTGGGAATATCAATGAAAGTTATGGTTGAGGAAGATATAACAGCTAATAAGCTGGCTGCCATGTATGAACGCATTGACAAAACAAACCGAGACATATTTGATGTTTGGTTTTTCTTACATAATAATTGGCCAGTAAACAAAAGTTTAATCGAAAGTCGAACAGGCATGGCATACAAGGTATTCTTACGAAAATCTATTGATTCTTTAGAAAATGTAAACGATCAAAATATTCTTTCTGGCATGGGCGAGCTCTTGGATGAAAAACAAAAGAGTTGGGTAAAATCAAAACTTAAAGCTGAAACCATATTTTTGCTGAAATTAGGACTGGAAAACGAAAAATAAATATTCCCGACTGTCGTCGAAAATGCACATTTGGTTGAAAATTGTAAATGGCAAAAATAACTGAACTCTATTTATCGGTAGATGTGGAAGCTTCCGGTCCAATTCCCGGAGAATTCAGTCTGCTTTCTATCGGAGCGTGTGTTGTCGGGCACTCAGATCAATCATTCTATAGTGAAATAAAACCGCTGAATGATGCCTTCATTAAAGAGGCTATGGAGGTAAATAAACTATCGATGAGTGAGCTAAAAATCAAAGGAGAACAACCGGCGCAGACAATGGCACGGTTTGAGAATTGGATAAAACATGTTTCCGGCGACCAGCGCCCAGTATTTGTGGCTTTCAACGCCACATTTGATTGGTCTTTTACCCACTGGTACTTTATAAAGTTTTTAGGAAGAGACCCGTTCGGAATCAGTGGATTGGATATGAAGGCATATTACATGGGAACTAAAAAAGTTCGTTGGGGAGAAACAACAAAGAAACATGTCAGGTCTTTCTTCGCCACAACCAAAAAACACACCCACAACGCACTGGATGATGCGCGTGAACAGGCAGAAATCTTTGAACACATGTTAACTCCAAAAACCCTTGCAAAATGAGGGGGAAAGGCACCTTCCGGCCTGGCTATTTGATGAGAAAAATGATAAAATACAAGAATGATTAACTGGTCCACAGATGAGAAAAAGTTCAAAAAAGAAAATCCCAAAGAATACAAGCTTTGGCGGCTTATCCAGATCATAAACTACGGTCTCGGACGGGAAAAAATCAGCGAACAGAAGGTAAAAAATAGCTGGGAACAAATTGAGGATAAGCTCGATCCATACAAAAAACGGGCATTAGAGTACTTGATATGGGACAAACTATACTCACTCCCAAACAATCTGAGTTTCTGGAACTTGCCCAAGGCGACAGCCAAATAGTTAAACATTTCTATTTGACTGGCGGCACAGCTTTGGCGGAGTTTTACCTGCACCACCGGCTTTCGGACGATATTGACCTGTTCTCAGAAACTAATGAAGTAAACCAGTCTGTCACCGACTCCTTCTTAAAAAAGGTCTCTTCAAAATTAAAGATTAAAAAGATCGAGCGATCCCAATTCCTCGGATTATTCAATTATATCTTAACGTACACGGACAATCAGAAACTTAAGGTTGATTTTAATTACTATCCTTTCCTACGAATTGATAAGGGAAAGAAGCTCGGTAACTTACACATTGACAGCCTTATTGATATTGCGGCAAATAAAGTCCATACCCTCTTTATGAAACCAAGAACCAGGGACTACATTGACCTGTTTTTTATCTTCAAAAAGGAACACATGGATCTCAATCAGTTAATTTTACTTGCCAAGGCGAAATTTGACTGGGATATTGATAAAATGAACCTTACCAATCAGTTTATCCGTATAAAAGATATTCAAAAAGAAGATTTCCCAAAAGTTTTGGTTCCTTTCAACATTAGCGAAATAGAAAGCTTCTTCCTAACCCTTGCAAAAGACCTCAAGAAAGATATTTTAAAATAAATGAGGGGGAAGACCTCTAGTATCGATTATCCTACATTAATCCGGAAGTTTAATTCCGGGTCAAACCGCCACTTCCGTTTGCTCGCATCGTCGTAGT
>JAPLZT010000108.1 GCA_026394855.1 Candidatus Woesebacteria bacterium | reverse complement strand
AGCACATAACTCCCGTAGGGACGATATATTTATAACCAAGTAATATGAATATAGCCATATACACACTATACTTGATGAAATTTGAAAGTAATTACAGTGGAAGGTAATAAGGTTTTCTGCTACAGCGAACCCTATTACCTTAGTAACGTGGCCGACTGGCGCCACCTCAAACCTTATTACCTTATTCTGAAATTGCCATATTGATGCCAACCATGTTAAATATCTCTTTTTATTTAAAACGACGAGTTCAATTATATCGTAAATTAGCCTTTCTTATTATTAATCGCCTTAGTGGGCTACTACTTTTTTTGATATTAAGAAGTCTGAATTTATATAAGGCTTTACAACGAAATAACCCGTATCTGTCAAAATAAAAATATTCCATTTTGGAAAGATGTTTGGTCAATTTTCATAATAGAAGTAGCAAATTTTCAACAAATTTTATTACATAATGATTCACGGCTAAACCGGAATCAATATTTATCACTAACCGGGATAGGTAAAGCAAAGCCGGGTTTGCATTACTTTCTTCGGATACTTCAATTTTCTTCGTTCACACTTCGTTTCACACCATTATTTCCATAAATTTGTCTGTTCTTTCCTGAAAAATTATTATTTTTACTCCATTGAACTATCTTCGCACTTCGCGACCGACTGTTCTTTCTAAATATTTTTCTGTTCGGAAACCGGATTTCCCTCTTCACACCTGGCAAAATATTGTTCATACTATGAAAAACTCTGTTCATTCCTCTAAATTCATCCATTTTTGTAGTGTCGGGGTTCGTCGGCGAAGTATCTACATCCATTTTCGGAGTATCCAAAGCCGTTTTTATAGTGTCGGGGCTCCGCCGTGAAGTGCCGTCGTCCGGTTTTATAGTGTGAACGCTCCGGCGCGAAGTATCTATAAACATTTTTTTAGTGCCGTCGTCCGGTTTAGTAGTGTGAACGCTCCGGCACGAAGTATCCATAGACATTTTTTTAGTGCCGTCGCCCGGTTGCGATGATTCTATGAAGCGGCACATAGATTCTATGACCATTTTCCTGCATTGAACAAACCGCGGCAATAAAACCCTAAAACAGCGCGTAGATTCTATGACCATTTTCCTACATTAAACAGACCGCGGCAATAAAACCTGTCTCTTTTTTGGTCATCCGCCAATACTTTATAAAAATTCAAACTTCTTAAATACAAAAAAAATAATTGCAGGGAATAGCTGTCACCAATTTAATAAATTCAGAATAAAGTAATAAGGTTGTAGTTTAAGCCGGTCAGTCTCGTTACTAAAGTAATAAAGTTTGCTTCAGTAGAAAACTTTATTACTTTAGTAAAAATAAGCAAGCCCACGGAAATTTTACCTTATTACTTTATTGAAGAAATAAGCAAAAAGTCAAAAATTAAACAAGGAAATTTTAGAAGTCTGAAATTCTATCATCAAACATATTTATCCGGGAAAAATTTTAGTATCAGACTTCTTAAATTTTCTTGATTATTTTTGGACTATTGCTTGTTTCCTCAATAAAGTAATAAGGTAAAATTTCCGTGGGCTTACTTATTTTTATTAAAGTTAAACCCGTTGGATAATCTCAATAAGGAAACAGCAATGAAATTAAAAGCATATCCTACGGGGCAAATAAAGTTTTCTGCAGAAGCAAACTTTATTACTTTAGTAACGAGGCTGACCGGCGAGCACTCCAACCTTATTACTTTATTCTGAAATTGCAATATTGATGCTCCCCATTTCATATATCTCTATTCATTTAAATCGAAGAGTCCAATTATATCGAAAATACGCTTTTCTTAGTATTAATCGCCTTTGTGGGCTACTACTTTTTTTGATTTTAAGAAGTCTGATCATCAAACATATTTATCGGGGAGAAATTTTAGTATAAAATGTGAATAATTCCGGCAAAAGAATTCAGAATCACTTTTCCGGCAAAAAATCTTGTTGAAAAACATCATCATCATGTAAAAAAATATGGCATATCCGGTTTTAATTTATATCCTATAATCCGCGCTGCCATTGAAGAATTGAAATATGCAATCTAAATATGAGAGTACAAACCTCACTGAAACAATTGAAAAATCAGGCTAAAGA
>JAPLZT010000120.1 GCA_026394855.1 Candidatus Woesebacteria bacterium | reverse complement strand
TCCTGTGACATCGATTGTATATTGGCCGACTGCTGGTGTCGGATATTCAAAAATAGTCAAGTCACCGCCGCTATTTTGGCTGCCCGCATCGTCATCGGTCAGGCCTTCCTCTGTATAAGTGTAGCCGGTGATTTCGATACCGGCCGGATCGTAGATTTTTAAGTCATAGTTGGAATTTAAAGTCAAAAGAATATATGAAAGATTAGTATGGGTGGGGCGATATGAATAAATGCCGGAATACGAATTATTATAAAAGGCAAGAGTCGGCCGGTTATTATACCCGGGGTCATTAATGCCGAAAGAATTGGAAGTTTGAGATTTAGCGATAATAAAATGTCCGGGTTCTTTTAAGATAGCGGGGCGATCATTTTCAAGTTCATTAATCAGGTTATTATCCGAAGCGAGAATTTTTCGAAATTCCAAAGTGGGGGATGAGGCAGAGCTATTTAGATAAGTATAACGGCTGACAGCCAACCAATTAATGAGACCGTTGCCCAAATATCCGTCAGATTGAATCTTTAGCCAGTTATTCAAAGTGTTTGGATTGATATTGTGTCCATGATATTTTAAAACCATACTGGCTGAGGTTAAAGCGCAGCCAAACTGCTTAATTTTTCCTGTTGTATTGTCGTAAATGTCATTTTCCCATCCACCCGTGTATTGTTTAAGATCGGAAACTTCAAGATTTGGGAAAGGATTTTGAGTTGGTGTTGGTGATGGTGTTGGTGAAGGAGTTGGGGTAGGGGTGGAAGTGGGCGTCGCAGTTGGGGAAGGGGTTGGGGTGGATGTTGGCGTCGGAGTCGCCGTAGGCGTAGCCGTATGACTGGATGTTGGTGTGGGGGTGGGCGTTGTAGTTGGTGTTGGTGTGGGAGTTGCGTCCGAAATTTCAGTTACCGTAACATTATCAAACCAGACTTCGGAAGGGTATACAGCACCTGTTCCAACTTTAATTGATATTTTTCCAGAAGGTAATGGCGAGGTTAAATCTATTTGTTTTTCAGAAAGTAAAGTTGTTTTATTGAGATTGTAAATTTTACTTACAATTTTATTATTATAAACGGATACAACTACGTGATAAGAATTAGTATTAGAAAACGAAAATGGAGAAAGAGAGACGGGAAATGGTAAAGTAGAATGACCTTCGACAAAACCATCAACGAGAGAGTTATGTATTTCGAAATAGGTTGATGGAGATGTTGGAAATCCAGTTCTAAATACAACATTTTTATCTTCACCTGACACAGTAAACATATCCAACTCTAATTCATATTCATTGATTCCAATTGTCCAATAGTCATCTTTGGGAGTAATTTCTGCGACAGTACTTCCTGCGGTAATTAGTGCTCCAGCACGACCTGTATTTAGTACAATTTGGTGATCTAGATATACCTGATCCCATTTATTAAGATTGGTGTTAAAATCATCTGAAAATATTATCGTTTCCGAGGCATATACTTTTGAATGAGAAATAATAGAATGAATTATTGTAAAATATAAAAGTGTTATCAGGAGTAACAATCGACCCAGAAATTTACACATTTTTGTTTGTATGTTGAATATCATTGTTTAAGACTATTGTCAATATGAGGAATCCTAATACTGAGCAATTTTGGGATAAAAAAAATTTGTGTGAGGAAAGAAAACTATCTCGTAGCCCAATTTTTATAGATAAAAATCACATTGTGGCAAGTTATTTTGATGGCTTGAATGGAAAATTATTAAATATAGGGGTGGGCCATGGAGCGTTAGAAAATTTGCTGGTTAAGAAAATGTTGGGGATAAAATTTTTTGGTATAGACATTTCTAAAGGAGCAATTAACAAAATTAATAATATAGTAAAGGGGAAATATGTAATTGCAAATGCACAAAAAATTCCATTTGATGACAATTTATTTGATTTTGTCGTTGAGTTAGATGTATTAGAACATTTGCAGAGAGAGGAATCAATAGAATCATTGGAAGAAGTTAGAAGAGTAATTAAAGGCAGGGGTATTTTTATTATTTCCGTACCATTAAACGAATCAAACAAAGACAAAAATTTAAATAGACACTTGTTGGCATTTGATGAACATACGATTTTGCAATTGTTGAGGGATAGTGGGTTCGAAATATTAAAAACTAAGAAATTGTATGCGTTTAGAAATTATTATTTGATAAAAAGTTTTTTGGCAAAATTATTCAAAATTAAAAAACCAAATTTAATTATTGTGTTTTGTAGAAAAAAATGAGAATACTGTTTCTGGCACACCATGTTTGGCCGCATGTAGGGGGAGTGGAAAAGCATGTAGATCGTATAGCAAAAGAATTACAACGAAAGGGACACGTAGTAAGAATAATTTCTGAAAAAGATCCCACTTCGCCTAGGCTTCGAGGGACAAGTATTAAATATCCAAAAGTGAAGTTTCTTGGCCTTTTATATATCTGGTTTTGGTTATTTAGGAACCGTAATTTAATTAAAAATTCAGACATTATTCATGTTCACGATGTTTTTATTTGGTATCTCCCGCTCAGATTTATATACCCAAATAAGAAAGTTTATTTAACTATTCATGGCGGTCAGGGGAAATGGCCAATACCTTTTAAAGATAAATTACTGGTTAAAATAGCTGCAAAACTCTCAAATGGAACTATTTGCGTGGGAGATTTTATTCCTAAGTATTTTGGTATAAAAGCCAATTGTGTTATTTACGGAGGCGTAGACAAAATAATAAAGCCAAAAATACAAAAAGAGAAACTGGTAATATTTTTAGGAAGATTGGAGAAAGATGCCGGAGTATATGAGTTTATAAACAAAATAAACACACTTCGTGATAAAAAATACAATAATTACAAAATTGAATTTGTGGGTGATGGGAGTTTAAGAAAGTTGTGTGAGAAGTATGGAGTTGTTCATGGTTTTTGTGATCCAACCCCATTTTTGGAAAAAGCATCTATTTGTTTTGCCGGAGGATACCTTTCTGCTCTTGAAGCGTTAGAATATGGATGCGAGCTTTGGACGGGGGCAGATACACCCATCAAGAAAGACTATTGGAAAATGTTTCCGTATGACATCCTCCCCGCTCAGAAGAGCGGGGCTTCCCGCCTAAGCGAGGATGACATATCAGTTTCAATTCATCCCCGCAAATTGCGGGGTATTCTTGAAGTCTGTTATAAGAAAGGAGATAAACTTCCAACTTGGAAGGATATCTCAGATATCTATGAAAGTCTCTATTTGCATAACAATTAAAGACGAAGAGAAGTGGATTGGGGCACTTCTTGACTCTCTTGCCTTGCAATCAAAAAAAGCAGATGAAATAGTGATTGTCGATGGCGGATCCACTGACAAAACCGTAGAAATAATTAAACATTATCAGAAGAAGAACAGGAATATAAAATTACTGGTTGAAGAAGGTGGAATTGCTCACGGAAGAAATACGGCAATCGAAATTGCAAAATACCCTATTATTGTCCAGATTGATGCGGGATGTATAGCCGAAAAAGACTGGTTGGAAAAATTGGTAAGGCCTTTCGAACTTAGCCAGGAGCCTGAGGCCGGTGTTGGGGTTTCTGCGGGATTTTATATAATGCCTTCAAGTTCTTTTTTGCAGAAAGCAATGAATTTATATTTAGGAATCCATCCAAAAAGGTTTGATCCGGCAAACTTTCTTCCATCAGCCCGCTCAGTTGCCTTTAAGAAAGAAGTTTGGGAAAAAGTCGGGGGATATGACGAAAGTCTTGAAAAAGGGGGAGAAGATACCAAGTTTTTTATTTCATGCGTGAAAACCGGAATTAGAATTGCTAGGGTAGGGGATGCCAAAGTAATTTGGGAAGAAACCGCCGGTTACGGCATAAAAAATTTCTTTTTAAAGATATTTAATTATGCAAAAGGGGATGCAAAAACAAAACTCTGGATTTATCCCATTCCAGGTATTATGTCGCACAATATTAAGATACTTTTTGTCTTTATTAGGTATCTATTAGGATTAGGTTTATTAATAATTTCGTTTACGAATCCCCCATTCTTTTACTTTGTTTTAGGATTATTTGTTTTATATATTTTCTGGTCTGTTTGGAAATTTAGGGATATTTGCAAATCTTGGCAAGTTAGGGTGTGGATTCCAATTGTCCAAATTGTTTCGGATATTGCCGTTATGTTAGGATTCTTGTATGGGATACTTTAAAGATACCTTGAAGGGCCTTTCTTGGATGGGTGGCTTAAGGGGATCTACAAGAATTATTGCCTTCATAAAGATATTAATTTTGGCTAGAATTTTGTCTCCTAACGAGTTTGGACTTTTCGGAATTGCCATGCTTTTTTTATCGCTTCTTGAGATTATTTCCGAAACCGGAGTAAATATCTTTTTGATTCAGGAAGGCGATGATATAGACTCATTTATAGATACAGCCTGGATAGTTTCTATAGTGAGAGGAATCTTAATCGCCTTGGTTCTTTTTCTTCTTTCACCCACAATTTCCCGTTTTTTTAATAGTCCTCAATCTTTAAATATCATGTATTTAATTTCCCTTGCTCCTCTGATAAGAGGGTTTATCAATCCGTCAGTTGTGAAGTTTCAGAAAAACCTTCTTTTTGCCAAGGAATTTATTTATAGAT
>JAPLZT010000061.1 GCA_026394855.1 Candidatus Woesebacteria bacterium | reverse complement strand
TTAGTGATCCTGCTTTAGTTTGGATTACCTGATTTAATAGATGTGTTTTTCCGCTTGGAGTTTCTTGAACAACACTGCCTAGTTTACCAACTCTATCGTCAAGATCTTGATATTCGTCATTGCTTTGGCAAAAAATACAGGCAAATTCTACGGGAGCGGTTTTTTCATTGGTGTATTTATTCTTCAATTCATAACTTTTATTGACAATATAACTAACTATTTCTTCTAAGTTTGATCCCTGCATAACTGAAGTATATCAAATGGAAAAATCTTCCCTTCTTTTCCAAATTCAGCCTCAAAACTCTAGTCAAATTGTGCTGTAAATTTTGGCAGAAGTTCCTGATAATATTTTATTCCAATTTTTGTCCTGAACTTTGGAAATCTTCTGGTGGTTAGCTCCTTCTCTACATACTTCATAGCATCTTCCCTGCTAAAAGTTGTGGATACCCTATCAATATCAATTGCCCCTAAGGTATCCGCTTCCATAAGTGCAATCTCATCATCATCTTTTAGTTCTTCTACGAGATCATGTACGGAAACCAGATGTATAATCCTTTCAGTTTGTTCTTTAGTATAAAACGTTTTGATTTCCGGTTTTTCAAGAAAAAGCTCTGCTAATTTTGCTCCATTGGCCATGTGTTTAGCTTTTCTATCCATAACCTGACTAAACTGTTTAGATTCATCTCCTTCGAAAAGAGAATGATAGCCAATATCGTGAAGCCACGCAGCCGTTTTTAAAACCAAGACATTGAGACCACTAGAATTAGCTATCTCGGTTGCATAGTAAACAACCGCCTTCGTGTGCGGTTCGTCCCATTCCTTCCTGCCTTGACATAAAAAACTAAGGGCATATTTTTCAATTTTTGTTTCAAGTTCTAAAGAAATATTAGATTTATTTTCTGGTGCCATTCTAAAGAAAAACTAACCAAGCAGCTGGGGATAAAGGTTAAAAATTGAACTGCGCAGGAGCTCTGCCTCTTCAGAGCTAACCTCATTCAGATATTCACAAATGGCAATATCTTTGACTAGACACATCGCATTACCTAATTCCCGACCGTTTTGATGCTCATTATTTGCTAACTCTATAGCTATTCTGTTAGTCAGAAATCCCGTGTATTCCTTCTGGATGTCAGGAGTTGCCATCTAACATATTTGTAATCCTCTATTTGTGAAATTTCAAGGACCACTTTCAAATTTGCAATTGAGTAAGGAGGAAAAAATAGGTATTAATCGGCAGTTGGAACTGACGATGGCTGAACTGGAATACTAAAATCCTTTATTTGAGTAACTTCTGAAACTATCTTATTTGTTAGATCCCAAATACCTTTTACCCTTATTCTATTTCCCAATTGAATATCAGCCATCTTTATTTCTTCCATTTTTCTATTGACCAGCTTAGTTGAAATGTCTATTGTCATCATTTGTTCTCCTCTATTTACAGTTGTTAGAACCAAAGAGCTATCTGTTTTTGTTTTTACTATCCCAAAAAAGGTTGCGTGTCTTTTCTGGATAGACAAATCCCTAATATGAGTTGCCAGTATTTGAGTCTTTTCTTCATTCTGCCACTTACCTAATACGTTAACCGTGTCGTTTACAGAAATTTCGGAAAGTTGACCTTTTCCTCCAAACTTTCTTTTAAAGTTAGTTTTATCGTCTGTATTCACCGTATAGGTAACTCCGTCTTTAGTTATTGTTAAGGTTGATCCGGAAATAGCCGTTACTTCTCCTTTTTCAATCCAGCCTCTCTTGCCTACCACAAGCTTAATTTTCCCAATAAGATCGGTGTTGGGTTTTAATTTAATAGGCAAAACCGTCGGAGTTAGAAGAAAGAAAGAGAAAAGGAAATAAGTTGTAATTTTTTTAATATTTAATTTCATTCTGTATTTAGATTAACTTTAACACTACTTTCGGTGTTATTTCCATCCTGATCGTTTACTGTTACAAAGATTTCGTTTTCCCCTTCATCTAAAGAAACACTTACTTTGAAGTTACCGCTTTCATCCGCTTTAGTTTCCGCATCATTAACAAAGACTTCCGCACTTTTAACGGTTGTGCCTGTTACTGATACTGGAGATTTGGTCAGAATTTCACCATCTTTAGGGGCGGTTATTTCAAGACTAATTTCATTATTCTTAATTTCACTATTATTGGAATTGCCTATCGTAGACTTCTTTGAGGAAACTGCAAAGTAAGCAAAACCGAGGAAAACAACGACTGCAAGAACGATTAATACATTTTTTGAATTTATCTTCATGCAACGATCATATTAATGAGATATCAAATCTTAGTCAACCCCTAAAGTAGAAAAATAATTTTTGAAGTCTTTATCTGACTCTACCTTTTAAATTATTTTCGCTATCTATCGAAATTCCGCGTCTCTCATAGAATTTCCTAGCTGCTCGCTCATCCTCACCACCTCTAAATTCAGGAAAAAACTCACCAACAACTTCGTTCACACCTTCTTCATTACCCCATTTAAGAACACTATCTAATAAAGCCGTTCCTATACCTTTTTTCCTGGCTATTGGCACGACATGGATTGAATCCAAAACAACCTGATTATTCTCATTTAAGCTTGAGGTTGCAAACCCCAACAACTGGCCATTTTCTTCTTCTGCCTGAAACCACCTTCCACCCTTAACATCTTTTTGTTTTATTTTGATCATAGATAATACCGAAGTTTACTATAGTATTTTTTCATAATCCACTGTCTGGACTTGCTGATGGGGACGCCTCCGGTGTGGGAGAAGCTGTTGGTTCGGCGCTTGGGGTTGGAGTTGTGGTTGGAATAGAAACTTGGGTTTTGGGAAGAACTTCAAGAGTTTTTGCATCTGTTACTTCAAGAATTTTCCGGTTTTTATTGTAGTTCCCTATGGCAAGTATCCTTTTGCCTACATAATCGGTAAGGTCTATGTTTTCGGGAACTTCTAAGGTAATAAGTTCGGAGGATGAAGTTACCATTAAATAGAATTTTCCGGTTGATTTGCTAAATTGAAGTGTTCCCGTATATGCAGTTTCTTTCCATGTACTGGGTGTTGCGGTTGGGGTTGGAGAAGTTACGTCTTCGTACTTAAAAAATGGAATGTTGATTCCGGGTGGAATAACAAACCTCCCTACTCCAAGACCAAGAGATGCAATAATAATAGTCATTACAATTGCGGTCAAGGGTGTTATATGAAATCTAAAATCAACTCCTTCATTTTCAACAATTTTATTCCACCAATTTTTAAGATAGGTAAAAGGATTGGTTACTTTAACTTCGACCAGAGGTTTTTCGGCAGTGGCCATTATATCTCAACTATATCACTTCTTTGCGAGTTTTTGCCGGGTAGAATAGTATTCTTTTACTTCTCTGGCTAAACCGTACGAATTTGCATGATTAAGATATCCCAAATACGATTGTAGGGATTGATCAAAATTAGAAAGATTTACTTTTTCTTTCAGTTTTCTAAACATTCTCTTTTTTGTTCTTGTTCTCGGCAAAATTGCGTAGGGTAAAACGACATATCCCAAAAAATCAATCCCTCGCGTATATTTATCAATAATCACTTTGTCTCCGTGTAGAGATAATTTAAGGTTGGATTCCAAAAAGTTGCTTATTTTAATAATTAAACCCTCAAGATAATTTTTGTCTTCAGACAAAATGACAAAATCGTCAGCGTAGCGAAGGTAATATTTAATTTTAAGCTTATGTTTAATAAATTGATCAAGTTCATTCAGATAAATATTGGCAAAAATCTGGCTGGTCAAATTACCAAGAGGTATTCCTTTGCCTTTTCCCAACTCAGAATTAAAGCTTTCCACAATTTCTTTCAGTAGCCCAAGAATATTTATATCCCCTATTTTCTTTTTAAGTAGGTTTAAAAGAATTTCTTGGTCAACTGTTGCAAAGAACTTTTTTATATCGCATTTTAAAACCCAACAATAACCTGTGTAATTTTTACTTACTTTTCGGATAAACACCGACAAACGCTTTACTCCCCTGTGTGTCCCTTTTCCCAGCCGACAAGAATAAGAATCATAGATAAAAGTTTTGTCAAAAAGCTCGTATAAATATTTATAAAGAAGATGGTGAACTATTCGGTCGGCAACACAAGCTTTGTGGATGTGCCGTTTTTTGGGATCATAAATATAAAAGGGGTTATATTTTCCATGTTGATAATTCTTATTTTTTAATTTTAAATATAAATCAAATAAATAATTTTCTAAATTTATTTCAAAATTCTGAACGTCTTTTTTCCCTCTTTTTCCTTTTTTAAATTCATTCCAGGCTTGAAATAAATTTTCAATTGAAATGAGATTATAATACTTAAAATGGATCATACTGAATTTGGTCTTGATATCCCTATCTTTACCAAACTTTACGATTTTTACAA
>JAPLZT010000021.1 GCA_026394855.1 Candidatus Woesebacteria bacterium | reverse complement strand
TATTGATTTTGGAAATTTCATAAATTCAATTGACACTTTAGGAGGAATTGATATTAATGTTCCGATCACCTGGGACGATTATTTCTATCCCATTAAAGGAGCCGAAAATGAACTTTGCGGAATTTCGCCTGAACAAAATGCTGAGATTAACCGAAAATATTCGGGATTTGAATTGGAAAAACAGTATTTATGCCGATACGAACACCTGCATTTTGATAAAGGACCCTTACACCTTGACGGGGAAACGGCACTTAAATATATAAGATCGCGCCATTCCAGCCAATATGGAAGCGATTTTGCCAGAGGAGAACGGGCTCAGGAAGTGCTTTTGGGAATATCAAAAAAGATTCTTGAAAAAAGCCTACTTGATCCGAATAACTCAACCTTAAAGAAATTTGCTTCGTCTGTAGCAACCGATATAAATCTTGCCGATTTACCCAATGCTTTAAAAATCTTAGGAAATTTATCTTCTTACAAAATTGTCCGCGTTAATTTAACTGACAAAAATGTTCTTGTCTCAGGTACTTCCCCGACAAAAGCCTATATTTTAGTTCCAAAAGCAGGAGCAGAAAATTTTGAAGAAGTAAGAGCCTTTTTGAATAAGGTAGAATAATACTAGTGAGAAAAACTGTCATTATCATTCTTTCACTTGTCTTTTTCTTAACAGGAACTATCCTTTCTTTTTTCTTTGTTAAAAATAGAGAAAAGCCAAAAATTAAACCGCTTCCCCTTCTTAAATACACTTTTGAAAATTTGAAAAGTACTAAATTTCGCGAATCTAAAATTATATTTGGAGAAAAACTGGATGAAACAAATGATTATATTTCTCAAATGTTTTACTTCGAAGTTCCGGAAAAACCAGATAGTCTAAACTTTTTAAAAGTAAGCGGTCTTGCCAATATTCCAAAAGGTGAAGAAAACTATCCCGTAATTGTCATGTTTAGAGGCTATATGCCAAAAGAAACATATAAATCGGGGGCAGGTACTCAGCCTTCCGCAAAGGTTCTGGCCAAGAATGGATTTATAACTCTTGCCCCGGACTTTTTGGGTTATGGAGAATCAGCGAGTGCCTCGGCAACTTTATTTGAAGACAGATTTCAAACCTATACAACTGCATTAACACTTCTTAATTCACTTTCATCTCTGAAGACAATTGGTGCAGACATAACCAAGATTGGAATTTGGGGACACAGTAATGGCGGACAGATCGCTCTATCAACCATCGCAATAAGTGGCGTTAATTACCCAACCGTATTATGGGCACCCGTTTCAAAACCTTTCCCCTACTCAATTCTTTTTTACACTGATGAAACAGACGATTATGGAAAAGCACTGCGATACGCTCTTTCAATATTTGAAAAAGACTATGACACGGAACTTTTTTCTCCGGCCAATTACTATAATTGGATAAAAGCACCTATCCAAATTCATCAGGGAACGGCAGACGAGGAGGTTCTTCCTTTTTGGACGGATGAACTTGTTGATACACTAAAAAAAGATAATATTGATGTAACTTATTTTAAATACCCCGGGGCAGACCATAACCTACAACCTTCCGGATGGAATAATGCGGTATTAAGAGAAATTGAGTTTTTCAAAGAAGAGCTTTAAGAAGTGCTTCACGAATATTTTTACCTCCAAACCAAACTTTAAGAAAGACAACTGCGTGTTTATTTCTATTCCACTCCTGAAGATAATATTTATTTACATGTCCGCCCTTTTTAAATAAAGCACTAACAAGTTCGTCTACTGAGAATTTTGTGTTAATGAGTTCATTATAGCAGATTTAACTAACAAAAGTTAAGGCCACGCCCTTTTTATCAGCTCTTCCGGTTCTACCAATTCTATGGATATAGGCATCATATGATTCAGGAAGATCATAATTGATAACATGACTGACGTTGGGAATATCCAGTCCGCGGGAAGCAACATCCGTCGCAAGCAATATCTGTATTTGATTATTTTTGAATTTTTCTAAAGTTCTTGTTCTTTGATTTTGCTTTTTATTTCCATGAATTGCATCTGCTCTAAATCCTCTTCTAACAAGTTCGTCGGAAAGCTTTTGTACACCGTGTTTGGTTCGGCCAAATAAAAGAACTTTTTCAAACTCTTTTTGAATTAAAAGACTATGAAGTTGTTCAATTTTTTTCTCCCGATCAACTACCCTAACCACCTCTTGTTGAATGTTTTCGGCAGTATCTCCGGTTTTAACTGAGATAGTTATTGGGTTTTGAACAAAGCTATTTAACACCTCGCGTACTTTTCCGTCAATTGTGGCTGAGAAAAACAAAGATTGACGGGATTTGGGAAGCAGAGAAATAATATATTTAATATCAGCCATAAAACCAATATCAACCATGCGGTCTGCCTCATCAAGAACTATTGATCTGAAATTAGATAGATTAAGATATCTTGATCTTAGTAAATCCTGAATTCTTCCGGGTGTTCCGATAACAAAATTTGGATTATAGCGAAGGTCCCGGACCTGTCTTGCTAAAGCTGCCCCTCCTATGCAAAGTGCGCAATAAATCCTTAAATTCCTGGAAAAAGAAACGAATTCATCTCTAATCTGTGCAGCCAGTTCACGGGTAGGAGTAATAATTAAAACCTGTTCTCTTGGGTTTTTTACGACCTTATCGATTAAAGGAATTAAAAAAGCAGCAGTTTTTCCGGTTCCTGTATTGGCAATTCCAATCAAATCGCGTCCTTCAAGTAAGGGAATAATTGCCTGATCCTGAATCGGAGTAGGAATTTTATACCCTTTTCCAATAATATTTCTTTTAAGCTGTTCGTCAATTGCAAAATCATTAAATTCATGGGTAATCGCACATTCAGGCGTTTTCTCATATCTTTGATGGGCGTTTATTACGCTCGAAGGATCAAAAGATCTAATTCTTCTCGTCCCACTCTGACCTCTTCTAAATCTGTTGTAATACATATAGTTAATGACATCCTCCCCGCTCTAAAGAGCGGGGTTTCCCTCCAAAGGAGGATGACATATCAGCGTTCAATTCATCCCCGATTAAATCGGGGTTTTCTTGAATGCTGTTATAATTGGTTTAAGGAAATAGAACTGCTTAAAGAAAAAGTATATTTAACACTAGTGAAGAAAAAGATACAAATAAAAGTAAATATACTTGAGGTACCTTAATCTTAAAAAAACTAGAAACAAACTCTAACTTAAGCAGATCTGTTTCCTCAAATCTGCCAACTAGAGGCTAGTATACCAGTAAAGAACCAAGAAAGCAAATAATTATAGAATAATGCCTGAATTGAGGCTAGTTAAGTAGATATTTCTTAATATTAGCCAAGTGTTCTTTGTAAGTTTTGGCACAATGAATTTGTTTATTTTCGTCATGAAGATAATATAAACAATCTGTATCCTCCGGGTTTAAAGCAGCCTCGATAGCGTCCACATTCGGACTGCAGATTGATGTAGGAGGAAGACCTTTATACAAATAGCTATTATACGGCGAATCGCTTTGCTTTTCGTCCAAGTTTATATTTCCCCACCAGCTTCCGTCTGCATTTTT
>JAPLZT010000135.1 GCA_026394855.1 Candidatus Woesebacteria bacterium | reverse complement strand
GGAAGTTATAGAGATATTTTATTGTATCTTCAAGTTTTTTTAAATCTGCAAAAGAGTTTATATTAAGATGAATTTTAAGAGATTTAATTGCTTTAATATTCCAATCTAAGCTTTGATAATACGGAGGAGTTTCATATTTTCCAGTTGATTTACACTCTGGTGCTGAAGCTTTGCATCCATTTATATATACTTCAATTGTATCTGTATTGCGGGAATTTTTTATTTTTTTAGCATTTACATCTCTTATTTGCATGAATAATAAACGAATTAGAAGTTTTTAAGGATGTTGCTCAACTTTTTCTGTTAAACCTTTGATTGTCCCGCCCATAATGTTTTTGTTCCATCATTTTAGCCCATTCATTTTGCAAGTTTATCTCAGTGTTATTAGCAATACAACAAACTGTAAATAAAACATCTGCTAATTCTTGCCCCAGATTGCCAACTTTTTCTGAATCTTTTTTCTTTTTTGGGCCGTATAAATTGTTTATGTCAAGGAACTTGACAGAAAACCCCATCTTAAACAGGCTGTCTCTCAATTCAAATAATTCTCGCATGTAATTAATTCAAAAAATAAATTTCCATTATTTTTACATATTTTTCCCCTTGCAATCCAAATCTTCTTCAAATTATGGGCGATACTCGCGATATTCAGCTCTAATTTTGCTCCATCTAATCCTCTTACTAAAAATTCGTTGAACCCTAAGTTATATTTGATGTTTCCTATAACTGGCTCAACAACAATTTTTCTAAAGCCATAAATAAGTTTTCCCTCTTCAGTTTCCATTTTCTTTTTCATTCGCAGTCTTTCTCTGAAAAATTCAGGTATTCTTTTGATTACTTTTCCGTCCTCAGATTTATAGACTCTCTGCTTTCTTTTTTTATCCTGTGTCCACGTTGCAAAATACTTTAGTCTTGCCCCGTTTACAATAATTTCGTCCCTTACCCAGTCATATTCATAGTCATCCTGTTTTATAGTTGGTTCTCTGTCATTAAATACTTGGGCTTGGGAAGCTGTAGGAATAAGCCCAAGTATTTTATTTTCCTCGAGAAACTTTAGGTTTTCTCCAGTATTGTACGCACAATCCGCAGCAAAGGCAGTCTCTTTTTTCAGCCCAATATTTTCTTTTATCATCTGTATTTGTGGTTGCAATTGATATGTATCTGTATTATCTTGGCAGACGTCATTCGCAACAATTATCTGATTTTTCGAGTCAGCAGTAAACTGAACATTATAGTCCAGTTCGAAAAATCCTTTTTTGTTTTTCATCATTCTACATTCAGGGTCAGATAAAGAAGCCCTCTTTATCTGAGGGTCTTTACCAAATTCTTCTATAGCTTTTTTACAATTCTCTTTCAGCTTTTCTTTATTTTTTACATCGCGATAGTTCTTAACTATCTCCTTGAGATTTTTCATCTCAAGGTAGGTTATGTTTTCTTCTTTCATGTCATAAACTTCTTCGTCTCTTTCATCTTGCTCGATGTCCTCTTTAATCATCTTATCGATGATTGAGTCCAGCTGACTCAATTGCTCTTTTCTAAGAAACGTCTTCTTACTCGCATTGGCTTTTACCTTACTGCCGTCGGTACAAATTAGGTTTAAGTCTATCAAGTCATGCTCAGATGCTAGATTTATTGTTTCTTTAAATGCCTCTTTCACAAAAGAGGCATTGTTTTTCCTAAACCTTGCTATTGTCCTAAAGTTTGGCTGAACTTTCTCAGCCAAATACATAAAAACAAAGTTTTCTCTGCATGCACAAGCCAACTTCCTAGAAGACCTTTCTTTAGACAACATTCCTTGAATAATAACTTTCATTATTATTCTTGGATGATATGAGGGATGCCCAGCACCCTCGCTAATCATATCGAATCCTGTAAAGTCCAAAGATTCTACAAACTCTTCAACAAAGAAAGAGATGTGATTCTGGGGAATCATTTGTTTAATTGATGTTGGCAGAAGCCAGTCTTGGTTTTTGTAAGAACTTATGTATGTCATTTTATACCTCTTTATTTTACCGTCGGTAAAATAGTTTATTTAATTAATATATCGACGATAAACAAGTATTTATATTTTACTAATTATGGGACAGCCTGTTTAAGCCGAGGTAAAAACCCGAAGGGTTTTGTGATAAAAACTTCGCTGAATAGATGAGTTTAAATTTAATTAATAAATGT
>JAPLZT010000088.1 GCA_026394855.1 Candidatus Woesebacteria bacterium | reverse complement strand
ATAAGTTCGGTAATATTTGATTGCATTTTAACCTCTTCAGGTTTACCGTTTATGTTTATAATCATAAATTACTCTTTAAATTTGTATCCCGCTATGCATCTTGCCTTACGATAAGCGGGATTATTTCGCGGACGCTTCGCTATAACTTACGTTACTATCGCTTCCGTAAGTTATCCGCTCATTAATATTTTGCTTGCATTTTGTGGAGCTTTATAATAAAATCAAAATAAGTAATAAAGGAGAATGCATGCTTAAACATCTAGGTTTCTTAAAGGTTTCCAGTGCAGTGGTTAAGGTAGCTGCCTGGATTTTTTTATCCCTGGGTCTTTTAGGTGGAGTTTCTTTGTTTTTAGGAGCAGTACCCGGTAATCCCCGTTGGATGGGAATTGTGATCCTGGTTTTTTATATTTTTGTTTTCTTTTTTGTAATAATTTTAGCACTCTTCAAGCTCTTGCCGGTCACCTTAACAGCGGCCGGTATTGCCGGATTTATAATTTCTATTGGCATAGCGGTTGATGCGAATGTGCTTATTTTTGAACGGGTTAAAGAAGAATTGCGTTCTGGTTACACAATTGCCGATGCAATAAAGCTTGGTTTTTCTCGGGCTTGGTTTTCTATTCGGGATTCTAATATTTCAAATTTTATTACGGCGGTTATTCTTTTTTGGTTTGGTACGCCTTTAATTAAAGGCTTTGCGTTGACTCTCGGGATGGGAGTTATTGTGTCAATGTTCAGCGCAATCACCATTACCAGAATTTTTCTTTCAACCCTTGGTTTTATTGGAGAGGGAAAGGTCGCTAGGTTTTTGTTTTCAAGTGGTATGTCAAAATAACAAAAGTAAATAATAAAAATTTATGTTTATAATAAATCACAAAAAAATATTCATCGGCATATCAATAACTTTGGTGGTTCTTTCTTTTCTCTCGTTATTTGTATTTGGACTTAAACTTGGTATTGATTTTAAGGGTGGCGCGCTGGCCGAAGTTATTTATAAAACAGTGCGTCCAACACAAGACGAATTAAGTAAAAATCTTGAAGCTCTTAATTTTGGTTCTGTTCTTCTTCAGCCGACTGGGGAATTGGGTTATATTGTGAAGACTCGTGATTTAAATGACGCTGAGCATTCTTTGCTTTTAAAAACACTTTCCCAAGATGGAAATAATGTTTTGACTGAAATGAGTTTCAATTCCATCGGACCTTCGGTGGGACTGGAGCTTACCAGAAAAGCAATTTTGGCGGTAATTTTAATTTCCTTGGCAATCATTTGTTTTATTGCTTTTGCCTTTAGAAAAGTTTCCAAACCGATTTCCTCTTGGCGATATGGTTTAATTGCTATCATTTCACTTTTACATGATGTGGCTATACCCGTCGGATTATTTAGTGTACTTTCTCACTATTATGGCGCGGAATTGGATACTCTTTTTGTGGTGGCAGTTCTGACTATTCTAGGTCTTTCTGTTTCCGATACCATAGTTATTTTTGATCGAATTAGAGAAAATTTAAGAAATCAAGCCACGATAGCAAAAATAAACTTTAGTGAAACCGTAGGAAAAAGTTTAGAGCAGTCATATGTGCGATCTATTTGCACTTCACTGACCGTTATTCTGGTGCTTCTGGCATTATTCTTTTTTGGTCCTGTTTCCACAAAATATTTTGCCCTAATGCTGACAGCCGGAATGTTCTTCGGAACCTATTCTTCAATTTTCCTAGCCTCACCGCTCTTGGTGCTGGTAGAAGAGTGGCAGAAGAAAAAATAAGTGATAAAATGTACCTATGAAATATATAGGGTGGATTTTATTAATTTTTGCAGGTGTAATATTGATATTTGCAGAAAAAGCTACAAAAAAATAAATAATTATTATTTTTACAAAACACGCGCGGGAGAAATTTGGAATCCTAAAGAAACATAAATTTATCATTTCAGAGAAAAAAGTTTTAGAAGCCCTGACTAATCCCGATTTAGTGGATTATTCCAGATTGCCCCTGCTTATTGCCCAAAAAAAATTTGACAGTATTCATGTATTAAGGGTAGTATATAAGGAAGAGCGGGGGATTATGAAAGTTATTACTTTCTATCCGGGACGCTTCAAAAATTATGATAAAAAATAACAAAAAAAATAAAATATCCTATGAACCGGAAGCAGATGTGCTCTCCGTAGAAACTTCAAATGGACCTATTGACTATGATATGGATATAGGTGATGTTGTCGTGCATTTTACTAAAAAAGATAAACCG
>JAPLZT010000109.1 GCA_026394855.1 Candidatus Woesebacteria bacterium | reverse complement strand
GCCATTTTTTCTTCATCTATTTTTTCTTCTCCCAAAACTTTCTTTATTATTTCGTTATTAATTCCCTTGATTCTTAACTCTCCCCCAAGTACCCTTTTTGGTTTTGGCCTAAAGGTCTGTCTTTGCTCAACCCACCATTTTGCAAATTTCTCATCATCTATAAGTTCCAAACGATTTAACCGATTAAACAGTTCTTCGTGCAAACTTTCATGAACCTTTTTTCTTCTGAAGTAGTCTTTAATTTCTTTCTCGCTTCTTGGTCTTAAAGTTGCAAATCTAAGAAGTTTATCTAACGTTTTTTGAAATTCTGCTTTTTTGACAATATCTGCAACTCTCTCATCTGTCAGTTCCTGATCTACCTTTAACCCAAGTTTTATGAAGTTTTCTAAATCAATTCCAAAACCGAACTTATCATCAAGATAAACATTCACCCTTTCTTTTTTCTTCTGAGACTTAATTGAAGTAATTATCGGCACACTTAATATTACACTTCTTTCTCTTCTACTAATTCTTTAGGAAGCTTTTTGCCTGAAGCAACCATCTCTCTTATTTTTTTATCTATCTCTTCTGCAAACTTAGTATGTTCTCCAAGATATAATTTTGCTGCTTCTTTCCCTTGTGCAATCGGTTTTCCATCATAGTTAAAAAAGGATCCTGATTTTGCAATTATCCCAAGTTCCGTCGCTACGTCCAAAAGTCCTCCGGTTCTGCTTATTCCTTCTGTTTCCATTATGTCAAATTCTGCAACTCTTAATGGGGGAGCAACTTTATTCTTTACAACTCTTGCTCTATGACGGGACCCAATTACTTTCTCTCCATCTTTTAATACTTCAATTCTTCTTACGTCAATTCTTACCGACGAATAAAATTTAAGAGCAAGTCCTCCGGGAGTTGTCTCGGGATTACCAAACATGACCCCAATTTTTTGTCTTAGCTGATTTGTAAAAATCAGCACGGTTTTTGATTTTGAAATTGCTCCGGTTAGTTTTCTTAGAGCTTGGCTCATAAGTCTCGCCTGAAGTCCCATGACAGCATCTCCCATCTCTCCTTCAAGTTCTGCACGGGGGACAAGAGCCGCAACCGAATCAACAACAATAACATCCAAAGCTCCCGATCTTATTAAGGTTTCTGTAATCTCTAATGCTTGTTCACCGGTATCGGGTTGGCTCATTAAAAGATTATCCAAATCAACTCCAATAATTTCTGCCCTTTGCGGATCAAGCGCATGTTCGGCATCAACAAAAGCACACTGTCCGCCTTTTTTCTGTGCTTCTGCAATAACAGCTAGTGCAAGGGTTGTTTTTCCCGAAGCTTCAGGGCCATATATTTCGGTAATTCTTCCTCTGGGAAATCCTCCGACACCAAGAGCTATGTCCAAAGCAATAGAACCCGTTGGAATAACTTCAATTTTAAACTTGTCATTAGTGTTTCCTCCAAGTCTCATAATAGAACCTCTGCCGTATTGTTTTTCTATTTGGTCCATTGCTAATTTAATTGCTTGAAGTTTTGCAGAGTCGCCCACCTGCGGCTTAGGAGCTTCTTTCAGTTCTTTTTTGGTCTTCGCCATTCTTGTTATCTTTCTACAATCTTTTAAATTAAAATTCAAGTGCTAATTAATTTTCTTCCTTTGTAGCCTTTCAAATAATTTTGTCTTGTTGAAACTTTCTTTCCGGATTTTTTCTCCAAAGCACGTCTTGCATCTCCTGCAATTTTTCCTCCCTCGTGTGCTGCTTTTTCATTTCTCTTGAATCCTACCACGTTTTTAGCTGTTGTTATTCTTGTGGTTGAAGCTTCCCCAAGCATCGAGAAAATAAGTTCTAAACCATCCATGTGATCTCTTAAATTTTCCCTTTTTAATCTCTTGTACTTTTTGTACTCCGATGGTGTCATATCAAATGTTGCTTTTGAAATTTCTGCAGTTAAAATTGCATATTCTTTTTCAGTTTTTATTTCTCTATTTCTCCATTCATCTGTTAGTTCCTCCCGAATGTTAATTCCACGCATTCTTTTTTCAATCCAACTGTCCGGATAACCTTTAGCCTTATAGAGAAATCTTGTTCTTTTGGTAGCAAGTTCCGGATCTTCAATTTCCTGTACCCTTTCATATCCAACTCTTGCTAACCATCTTTTAAAGGGTTCTGCCTTAGGAGAGGGAATTGATTGGACAATACGAAGTAGACCTTCGGTGTTAGCACAATCTGTTAGATATCTCTTCCCATCTGGGGCCATAAGTTTCAGTCCGTGACAAAATGTCACGACCTGACTTCCTTCTTCCGACAATCTTTGCTTAAGCTTTCTCCAATAAGCTCCTGCATCAATACTGTCAGTTAAAACTCTTACTGAATCAACAATAGAAAACCACCATTCATTATTGTAAATTTCCCTTCTAACTTCCTGACCTCTGAAGATTGCTAAATAATTGTTTGTCACAATTCATTATTCGTCTAATAAAACCCGAAGTCAATAGTCAAATCAACATTATTTTGAAGGTAATTTACAATCTTTTGGATAGATAATAATAATTTCTCTTAAGGAAAAGTTTTCTGCCTTTTCTGGAGGGTATTTGTCTAATTCAAACCAGCGAAACATAAACTGTTTAATATTTAATCTTCTGATATCTCCCAACAAAGAATCTGCTAATAATATTTCATCATCTTCAAAACCAACTACGGGAGTGTAATGACCGTTATCTTCAGGGGAAAACCATTCGACAATCACAGGAACTCCTGCATCAACATATTTCTTTACTTCCTCAATAGACGAATTCTTCTTGTAGAAAGCTTTAAATCCTATCTTTTTAATTCCTTCGACAATATCTTTGGGATCACACCCATAATCATGAGTTGCGTGAATTAGTTCTGCAATTTCCTCTATTGTTTTTTTAACACCGTAATAATCAAGAATTGCTTTTACGGCAAACGGTCCACAAAAACCTTTTGTTTGTTTTGATACTACAAGACTTATCATTATTAAATATAATACCTGAAAACTAATACTATAGGTCGGAGTGCTGGGAATTGAACCCAGTCCGCATGACCCCCAGCCACGCATTCTACCGGTAAACTACACTCCGTAATAACAGTTTTGATTTTAGCAGATTAAAAAACTTACCGCAGAGTAATAAAGGATTACCTTAGAGTAACAAGCGTATTAACGCTTTGGAGATTGTTTTTGACGACGGCTCTTTCCGCCCATTCCTACCATTCTTCTTTGTCTGATTCTTGAGTCTCTTGTTAAAAGACCAAACTTTCGAAGTT
>JAPLZT010000049.1 GCA_026394855.1 Candidatus Woesebacteria bacterium | reverse complement strand
TCCGCCCCCAAAGCTTTTATTGTAGCTAATGCAACCTTTTTTGCTGCCTCCCAATAACTTCCGAAATCAGGAACATCGTAGACCCAACGATAGTGTTTTTTGGAAATAAGTAGAGAGTTTCCTCTGGTTAGTGGTTTTATGTCTAAAAAGGCAAGAAAGTTATTATCCTCATAAACTTTATAGCAGGGAATTTCGCCTTTGACTATTTTGCAGAAAATACAGTTATCCATATTTGGGTATCTTAGTCTAGGACGAAGATTAAAGAAGATCAACAACTACTTTGGCTAGTTTATCTGAATCATGTCTTATTAAACTTCTTTCTATTTTATCGCTCTTGGGTTTTTCGTAAACCTTATTTGAAATAAGACTTTTTCTAATTATTTTAGTTTTACCGGTATACCTTTTTAAATCATCTTTAACTGGTTCTGCGTTTTCCTTTTTGTATTTAGAAAGCATTTTTTTGGAAAAATGATTGCTTGTATTTAATATACAAAAATCTAACTTGCGTCCCGCAAGATACTTCTCTACTTCATTAATAAAATCACTGACATTAAAATTAACTGTTTGGCCAAATTTGGTCATGAGATTTGTAACAAATACAACTTTGGCTTTTGATTTATTAATACTTGAAGAAATTCCATCTATAACCAAATTAGGTAAAATACTGGTATAAAAATCTCCCGGACCTAAAACTATCAAATCAGCACTATTAATTGCATCCAATGCGTCTTTATTTACTTTGATTTTAGGGATAACTTCGAGTTTGGTAATTCTAAATTTACCAATTTGAGAGTCAGGTTCGTCAATTGCATGTTCCCCTAAAATCTGCTTACCGTTTTCATAAGTTGCAACTAAATTTGTTTTTTCAAAAGTAATAGGAATTATTTTTCCTTTTACTCCCAATATTTCTGATGTTTCGTTAATTGCCTTTTTCTGATCACCTTTATAAATATCGGTAAGTGCCGCCATAAATAAGTTGCCAAAGGTCATGCCACTTATCCCTACTCCCTGATCATACCTATATGTAAAAAGTTTCCTTAATGTCTGATCAGAATCGGAAGAGGCTAGAGCAACCATGCACTGACGAAGATCTGATGTAGGAAGAAGTCCGAATTCGTCCCTGATTACCCTGTTTGATCCCCCGTCATCCATCATTGAAACAATTACAGAAAGATCTAAATTTGGATATTTCTTTAAACCGGAAAGAATCGTAAAAGTCCCCGTTCCTCCGCCTATTACGACTATCCTTTTTTGCATCTTTTCACCACTTCCTCCAAGGACAGAATTTCAACTTTATCACTTTTTCTCTCTTTCAATTCAATTTTCTCTCCTGACTTTTGGGAAACTACAAGCCTTATGGGAATTCCAATAAGATCACTGTCGACAAACTTTTCTCCTGCCCCAACTTCTCTGTCATCCCAGAGTACATCAATTCCTTCTTTTTTAAGATCTTCATATACTTTTTTACCGTTTCCTCCGGGAAGTTCAATTAAATGAGCATCAAATGGTGAAATAGATTTACTCCAAATGATTCCTTTATCGTCATGGGAAACTTCGACCCATGCACCCATGTTTCTAGTAGAACCGATTCCATAACTCCCAAACCAAACCGGTTTTTTCCTACTTTTTTCATCAGCATAGTAAACTTTCATTCTCTCTGAATAATATGTGCCAAATGGAAATATATTCCCTATTTCAACCGCCCCTTTATGCTCCATAATCTTTCCCTTACCGCATTTTTGGCATTTTCCACCGGTTTTCCCCACAAATATTTCTTTGTTTATTGCAAAGTCGCAATTGTCACACATATAAATCGTGTCCTCGCCGTTTGCATTTAACGCCTGAAATTCGTGGGTGTGTTTGTCTGTGAATACCCCACCAGAAGCTTCGACTATCCTGAAATCAAATCCGATTCTAGTAAAAACACGAGAATAAGCATCTTTAGCTTTTTCGTAAAATTCCCAAAAATCTTTTTCATCAGCGTGAATACTGTAAAGATCCTTCATCATAAACTCTCTACCGCGTAAAATTCCGCTCCTTGCCCTTGGCTCATTTCTGAATTTTGTTGAAAAGTGATATAAAGCAATCGGTAAATCTTTATAGCTGGATAAATACTTTCTAACAAGATCCAGAAAAACCTCTTCGTGTGTAAAAGAAAGTGCGAATTCTTTATCCCTTGTGTCTTTCAATTTATACATCACTTCATCCGCAGAGTCCCATCTACCGGTTTCGTTCCAAATTGACTTTGGGTGCATAAGAGGCATAAGAACCTCTTGTCCACCAATAGCATTCATTTCTTCCCGTATTATCTGGTTAATTTTAGTGATCACTTTAAAGCCCAGTGGAAGAAGAGTCCAAGATCCTGCCATCAGTTGATCGATAAATCCTCCTCTTACAAGAAGTTTGTGATTAATACTCTCCGCATCCTTTGGAGCCTCTTTTCTGGTTTTAGGAAAAAGTACTGATTGCCGCATGAAGTTATTTTATCACGCAGTGTAAACATCACAAAGTGTGACCTCACTTAACCACCCCTTGAAGAAATCCTGAAATACTTCCTGCAGCAATAAGGCGAATTATATCGTGGGCTGTAACCGCTAAAAGAAGGGCAAGAAGTATTATCATTCCTACTGTGTGAACCATCGCTTCAACTTTAGGTAAGACTTTCTTTCCAATTACTCCTTCTAAAACTATAAAGAAAAGTCTTCCACCATCAAGTGCAGGAAAAGGTAAAACATTTAAAATTGCAAGGTTCACAGAAAGAATACCTATAAAATTAATTACGGCAAAAATTCCAATCTTAGAAGCCTCAGAAGTTAAAGCAAAAATTCCAACCGGCCCCGCAACATCTTGGGGAACCTGACCTTTAAATAGATTTGCAAATATTCCGTAAAATCCTAATATTACATTTTTACCCCAAAAAACGGCATCTTTAAAACCGTAATAGATTCCATAAAAAGGTCTTAAGATAATTGGAGGATAATAAATCTCGGTTGTTGTAATAACAACTCCCATTGGACCCTCTCCTTCCGGAGGTTTTTCTCTTGGAGTTAGAGTAATATTTTTACTGGTTTTTTCGGAATTAATAGTTCTTTCTATTTCCAAAGTAACTTTTTTACCCTTACTTTGATCAACTAAACTAATAAACTCATCGTTTGTAGAAACCACCGTTTTGCCTACTTTTCTTACAATGTCCCCAACAATAAGTCCCGCAACTTGCGCAGGTGATGAGGTTGAAATATCAACAATCTTTACATCGGGAGTATTTTTGGGAATTCCATTAAATGAATATGTAATTGCAAATGCGGTGATTGCCAAAAGAAAATTCATAATAACTCCGGCAACAATAATGGCAATCCTTTTTCTTTTACTTTTTTTCAGGAAAGATTTTTTCGGATAAGTTACTTTTTCTTCAGGACTTTCTCCATGGAGCCTGACAAATCCACCAAAAGGAAGAGCGTTGATGGAATAAAGAGTATCCCCAATCTTTTTTCCGAAAAGCCTGGGAGGAAGACCGAAGCCAAACTCTTCAACCATAACTCCAAAATGTTTGGCAACCATAAAATGTCCAAATTCATGAACTAATACAAGGATGGATAAAACAAGAAGAAAAACTAAAATAGAACCAAACATGGAAATAGTATACTGTAATTGACAGAATAATTACACGATATAATATGAAGTATGCTTACAAAAACAGATCTTAAATCAATTGAGAAAGTAATCGACAACAGGTTGGATGCTAAATTGGATGAAAAATTTGACATAAAGCTTAAGCCAATTACAAAAAGATTAATTAATCTTGAAAGAATTACAACCGAGACTCAAAAAGACGTTAGAAGACTTAGAAAAGATTTAAAAACAACTTCCGATACGCTTGATAAAGAAAATATTAAAACAGCAAAAAGAGTTAGAATAATCGAAGAACATTTGGACTTCCCTCAACAGGCAATTATTTAAATCTGAAGAAGTTCCTGCTTTTTTCTCTCGCCCGCTTCGTCTATATTTCCGACAAATTCATCGGTAATTTCCTGAACTTTCTTATCCTCGTCAAACTTCATATCTTCCGAGATTTCTTTTTCTTCAAATTTTCTTTTAATATCTTTCATTGCTTCCGCTCTTTGCTGTCTTACCATAATTCTTCCGCTTTCCAGTTTCCCCGAAAGAAGTTTTGTATATTTTTCTCTATCTTCCGTAGTCATAGGGGGAAGGGAAATTCTGATTATTTCGCCATCAACAGAAGGATTAAGTCCGATATTTGCTTCCATTATTCCTTTTCTAATATCCCCAATAATTGATTTATCCCAAGGATCAATAACTAAAGTTTGAGTATCCGGAACGGTTATTGTTCCCAATTCCTGAACTTTTAATCTTTGAGTTCCTCCATATGCCGGACAAACTACATTCTCAACCAAAGATGGCATTGCACGACCGGTTCTAAGTGTACCTATATCAGAAAGCACAAGTTCAAGAACTTTCTGCATTTGAAGTCTTAATGAAGTTTCGTCCATTATTTTCCTAATTCTACTCTAACTACCTTCCCTAGTCTAATATTTTCTCCTGTTTTTGCAATAACAGCCCTTATTAGATCAGAGATTTTCTTTGAAGAATTTTTTATAAGCGAAGCTTGCAAACCCGTAGGGTTTATAAATTCCTGTTCAAGAAAATCTTTTTCCCCCATTGCTGCAACTTGCATAGCTAAATTTTTTCCGAGTGTTTCAAAAAGTTCGTTTCGTGATACAAAATCTGTCTCGCAGAATAGTTCTACAACTCCAACAACTTTACCCGTATGATGTGCATATACAAAAACTTTCCCTTGTGAAGTTTCCCTGCCTTCTCTTTTGGCCGCTTTTTCAAAGCCTTCTTTTTGGAGAACTGCGAAGGCTTTCTTTTCATTTCCTTCAAATTTTTCCAAAACTTTCTTGACTCTAATAATCGGAGCACCTGTTTCTTCTTTTAACTTTTTGATTAACTCAATGTTTAGTTTTCCCATCTAGAATTGCCTCCTTCATTAAATCGAGTACATATTCAATTGCCTTCGATGCGTCATCATTCATTGGAATTGGATAATTAATGTCTTCAGGGTCTGCATTTGAATCAACAATGCCGACAATCTTAACTCCTTTTGAATTTGCTTCCTTAATTGCTGAGATTTCCTTGTGAGTATCAATAACCACCAGAATATCAGGAACTTTCTCTAACTTGGAAATTCCACCAAAATATCTTTCAAGTCTTGCAATTTCCCTATCTATAAGAAGTCTTTCTTTTTTGGTAAATGAAGCGTATTCTCCGTTTGTCATCTTTTCCTTCATATCAATAAGCTTTTTAATTGATTTTTTAATTTGATCAAAGTTTGTTAAAGTTCCTCCCAGCCATCTTTCGGTAAAGTATGAGGACCCTGTTGCTTCAGCCACTTCCCTGGTTTTTTCCTGAGCCTGTTTCTTACAACCTACAAAAAGGATAGATTTTTTCTCTTTAGAAGATACTTTTAAAAATTCCAAAGCTTCCTCAAGAAGTGCCTTGGTTTTAATAAGGTCAAAGACATGAACCCCGCCTTCTTCTCCATACAAATATTCACCCATTTTGGGATTCCATCTTTTAGATTGATGCCCAAAATGAGCACCTCTCTCGAGTAACTCTTCAGCTGAAACTTTGGTAGTCATTAAGCGGTCATTATACAATAGCTTCCGATGCTTTTACAAGGTTCTCTAGAAGACTGGAGATTGTGATAGGACCAATTCCCCCCGGAACCGGGGTCATGAACGCCGCGACATTAGAAACTTCAGAGTCGACGTCCCCCTTAGGAGAACCAACGTCAATTACGGTTGCACCTTTTTTAATCATATCGGAAGAGATTAAATTAGGTATCCCCGTCGCACTTATTAAGATGTCTGCTCGCAGGGTTTTTTCTTTCAAATCTTGCGTGTCATGATTACATTTAATAACTTCATACCCTTCTTTTTTGAGTTCTTTAACAAGAGGTGTTCCAACCATTCCCGTTGCTCCGACTACACACACAACGCAATTTGTCCCATGACACACTCCCTGAGAGTGTGACATATCAGCACAAGTGCTGTTATAGTCAATGGTTTTTTTAGACTCATTAATTACATCTATTACAGCACTTGAGGTCGGATGTAAAAATAAACTGTCTTCCCTTAATCCGTCTACATCTTTTTCTTTGTCAATTAAACCAATAATCATTTCTTTATCCTCTTTTGAGAAATTAGAAGGAAGAGGAAGCTGAACCATTATTCCATATACGGTCGGGTCAATATTTAAACTGTCAATTAAGGCAAGAATGGTTTCTATATTCTCCTTTTCTTTAAGAAAATATATGTCCATCTCTATGCCAATTGACTCAGCGCGTTTCTTCTTCAGAGAAACGTAAAGTCGACCCGCCGGGTCGTTTCCAACCAAAATTGAAGCAAGTTTGGGATGAATCCCCACATTTTTAAGTTTGGCAACTTCTTTGTTTAGATTTAAGATTTTTTCAGTCGCGAAAGCGCGGCCATCAAATATTATGGGCATTTGAATTTTTTACAAAGGTTCTTTACCTCTTTGGCAATATTACACTGAAGCTTTTCGTCAGTTGGATTTTTAACAACTTCAAGAATCCATTCGGCAATTATTTTAATTTCGTTTTCCTTCATTCCTCTGGTGGTTATTGCCGGTGTTCCAAGTCTAATTCCCGATGGCCGGTAAGGCGGAGCAGTATCATTAGGCACAGAATTTTTATTAACAATTATTCCCGCACCCTCCAAAGCCTGAGCAACAACTCCTCCCGAAATCCCCAGTGGCCTTAAATCAACAACTATCAAATGACATTCCGTCCTTCCGCAAACTACCGTTAGCCCCCCTTTTTTAAGAAGTTCTGCCAATAATTTTGCATTAGCAACAATTTGTTTTCCGTATTCTTTAAAACTGAGCCTCTCGGCTTCGCTCAGGGCAATAGCAATCCCAGCGGTTGTA
>JAPLZT010000089.1 GCA_026394855.1 Candidatus Woesebacteria bacterium | reverse complement strand
AAAAAGAATAACTATCGTTTTTATAGTTTCGGTGATGCGATGATGGTTATCTAAGCATAAGTTTTATTTAAGCCATTTTGGAAGATATTTTGGAGCCACAAGTCCTTCTATTTTTTTAATCAACGCCAAGTCTTCAAGGTTGAATTTTCCTATGTATAGATCTTTCAAATTTCCCCCTTCAGCTACAAATTTTTCCACTTGTTTGTATCCGTTAAAGTAAGTCAGGTCTTTTGTGAAAGCGCCAGAGAGGCTCGTATCGGTGAGTCCTCTTTTCACTTTCAAGGTAATCCTTAACGCGTTTTCCATTGGTAACCCAAATGAAAGAATTTTTTCGAAAGTATTAACGAATGATCCTTTCATCGCTTCATTTACTGCTATCTCTAATGCTATCGCTTTGAAACTGCCGTGGATCGTGTTTTCTAATTGGTGAGTGACGTTGTATATCGCTAGTCCTTCCTGCGTGATGAGATAATTAGCTAATCCCCTATTGAAAATTTCGAAAGGTTGGTGTTTGCCGTTTTCCGCTGTCAGGATGTGAGTTTCTATTTCGTGAACGATTAGTTTTTGAAGTTTTTTCTCGGAGAACATCGCGTCTTTTCTTACAAACAACGTATTGCTTTTTCCTGCTACACAGTCTGTTACCATTTCTTCTTTTATGTGCACTTTCCAGTTCTTGAGTCCGTATGCTGCAAAGACTTCTTCAAACTTATTTTTTGCTTCGCTAGAATTTATAGTTTCCTTCTCTCTAAATGAAAATTTCTTTGTTTCGAGGAGTAATTTTTCACATTCTTCCACTATATTTTCATCTGGTTTCCCAAATAAATTGACAGATTTTTCTGTAAAAGACTCTTCTCCGACATGTTCCAGTAGTGTTATTTTCTTGATCAGTTCTTCTTTTTTTGCCGCAAAAATTTTGTCCAACGGTTCTTCGTCCTCTTCTATCAATGCCAATCTTTGTCTGAGAATTTTACTATCAAATTTGAGTTCCGGGTAAACGAACTGCGGATTGTATGAAAAATTTTCGAGAAATTTCTTCTTCTCTTCTTCCAGATTTACCGGGCGCAGATGGAATAGAAGTTTTATTTTGTTGTCTACATTCGCTATTTCTTGATCTATTTCGAAGTGGTTTTTCGCCTTTTTCCTGGAGATAGGCTTTTGTATAACCTTCTTCTGTTTATTTGTTGTTTCCGGGTCAATGAGGAAACCTTTTAAATCTCTTGCTCCGAGAATAACTTTAAAATTTTCATCATGGATTTTTTCCACATCAACTACGGTTTGTATGCGTTTATTTTTTAGTGTGAATTTTATTTTCAAAGTCGACTGTTCATCGTTGTAGTCCGGAGAGTCTAGAAGTTTTAATTTTTCAGCGGTTTTTATGTCTAAAGTGCTTCTTTCTTGAGATGGATCTATGTTCGCTTTCAGCTTACTTATACCGTTTTTCAAGATCAATTCTATATCTTCTTCTTTGCTTATGATTTTTTTGTCCGCTGGGACATGGTGCTTGATTTTCTCTGTACTAAGACCAAACATGTCTTTTGCTATTCTTACGCCTTTTTCGGGCGATGTTACTTTTATTCCTCCTATTCTTTCCAATCTTTTTTTCAATG
>JAPLZT010000124.1 GCA_026394855.1 Candidatus Woesebacteria bacterium | reverse complement strand
GTAGACTTATTGAAGAAAACGTTGGAAATGGACTAGGTTAGTTCTAATATACGTTGCACCTGTACTACAGCGAAGTGTTTGTTAGAAAAATTGAGAGAGCTATTGTTTATTTTTGTGTTGGTGCTTCTCGCCGAAGGCGGATTTCCTCCAATCACGCACGAAAAAAGAGAAAAAAGAAAGCGTGGAAGCGGAAAGAAAAAAATGCCCTTCAGAGCGAGCGGCCTTCTTAAATGAGTTTTTGAAAAGGCGAACACAGAGGGGCGGCGCCCCATCTGCCAACAAGCAGGAAACTCCTTTCTAGTGTGGATGGATTCCCCTCCTTTTATTCCTGTTTCCCTTTTAGGCGAAAATTTTGTACAATAGCTTGCGAGCACCGAGTAAAACGAAGAGAGAGCGAAGGAGGTGATTATTAATGACAGATAATAAATTTAAACCATACCCTAAAAAAGAAGAACTAGAAGAAGAGGCAAAAAAACATCATCCGCACCCGCCTCACCCAGAACTTCCCCCTCATATTTTAAAGGAGATTTTTGATTTAAAGGAGAAAGTGGGTAGACTTGAGGGAAAAGTGGATATTTTAACAATGTTAATTGGGAAGCCAAACAAATAAACCTTTCACTAGGCATTACCCAAAAAGCGGGCTTTGTAACGTGGGAATTATAGAAAAATCACTGCTGTGATTTTTGTAGCATATGTCAGACATCTGTAGGCCTTTGGGTCAAGTTTTGCAAGGCTTCAAACCTTACTGCCATTTACGAAGATGCGGAGCAAGCAAGAAAGCAAGTACCACCATAAGGACAACTGCTATAACTGCTAATAAATTTATTGTCATTTTACTTTTTCCTTCTTACAAACATAAAGTATATCACAATAAGAAAAATCGAACTAACAATTGAAGCAAAATATATGGTATTTTCAACAGTCCATTCAATCATAATTTGACCTCCCTTAGTAATAATAAAGAAATACTGAGAAAAAACAAGCCGCGGCCACAGTATTCAAAAAATCAGATAAGCCTTTAATTTGACCGTCTTTGAGATTTCTCATTAAACTAATAATATCATAGATTTGTAGGACTATTGGTCAAGTTTTGCAACTACTCTCGTCCTTAAATCCTATTCGAAATATTGTAAATCCTTAACGAATTTTTCACGGTGGGATTGTCCAAACACTTCTTGAGTTTCACCTTACATGTCCGGATGAAACAGATTTTTCGACGTCAGAAGAAAACTTCTTCAAGATCGCAGTGAAAATTTATCAAAAGCTACAAATCTACTTTTCGGTCATAAAGTCCGTATTTCTGAGATATTTCTATTTACCAAAATCCAATTTATCATCGTACGGAGTACTAGCACTTGTAAAGGTATGGGTTCCTAAATCTTTTGATGAATATAGTCGATTTATACGAT
The DNA here is from genome assembly GCA_026394855.1 of Candidatus Woesebacteria bacterium. Taxonomy (GTDB): domain Bacteria; phylum Patescibacteriota; class Microgenomatia; order UBA8517; family UBA8517; genus JAPLZT01. Next base: position 1,326 of record JAPLZT010000124.1, on the reverse strand, counting down.
CAGATATTTCATAAGGAACACTGGTTAGTATTTGGGCCACCTTTACATGTGCCAGATTTTGAGGTTGTTGAATTATTCCATTTATTCCTTTCAGTAAATCCTCTCTCAAATTGAAAAGTTCTTCATTATCTACAAAACCCATCACAAGAATCGATCCGTTATTTGTAATTAGAACACCTTTATACGATATATTAATAGGCTTGTGTTCAGATATAATTTTTTTTGCTGATTTTAATTCTGACTTCGGTATAGTAACTACACCTAACCCTACTTCTGAATAGTGTGAATAAGAAACAACTGTACTGTGAAGCCTGTTTTTGTCTGGAAGCCAATAGTCGTGCTGTGTCAGATTTAGTTGTTGTAAAATATCCATACGCAAAGAATCGAATTTATCTGAAAGCTCTTTGGAAAATGGATATCCTAAGACTATCCCTGTTGGCTTCCAAAAAGCTTCACTAGCAACCCACTCTCCGTCTTTAAAATTAAAGAAACCCTCTTTTAATATTTGAACTTCTTGAGCGTCTACGCCTTGTTCATCTGTCTTTTGACGGATTGAATCATATAATGCTGTCAGTCTTTCTTTCGTTGAGTCCATGTTTTCAGTTGAATATCTTTTCTTAATATATTTTATTGTTTCCGAAAGTCCGAATTCAAGCCCTGTAGGCTTTCTTTTTATTGTTTTTCCAAACCACTTTCCCGATGGTTTAAATGTTTCAATCGTACCCTCTTCAGAAACATCCAATATACCCTTACCGTTTGGTATTTCTCGTAGGATTTTATTAATTATATACTTTTTGCTTGCGCTTGTTCCGCTACAACAATACTTTACAAGAGGTTTGCCCTTTTTTAAGTAGATAAGCCCTGCGAATATTTCGTTTAAATCATCAGTATAAATATAGTCCCTCACTTCATCCCTTTCTATTATTTTCTGGCCCATCAATCTTGCTAATGTTAATCTTCCGATAGTCCTTCTCGTTGAATATCCTGGGCCGTAGCAACTAGAAATTCTTAAAACTATCGAATTGATATCTTTACTAAGAATTTTCTCGCCAACCAATTTTGACAATTCATATATATTGAATCCGGCTGGAATAGGATTTTTAATCAAGTATTCATCAATAAACTTAAGTGCTTCCTTTTCTGAAAGATGTTTGTCTTTATAACTATTTATTAGTTCTTGAAACCTTTTTGATGTTTTTGATGTCCAAATATCACCAACACTAGCCGATTTTATATTTTTTATCCTCTGGGTTGATGCATAAACGATAATTTTTTTGTATTTTTTGTTTACATCCACTAATAATCCTGGTAACAATCCGTTAATTA
>JAPLZT010000114.1 GCA_026394855.1 Candidatus Woesebacteria bacterium | reverse complement strand
CCGGTAAAAAATGATTAGCTCATTAATCTCTCTTTTTGCAAATCTTTGGATCTACAAAATATTTTCTGTAAATTTTCTTTTAGGGGTATTGGTTCTTTTGGCAGCAATATTACTTGTTAAAAATAACAAATTCTTTTTATTGTTATTTGTTCCGGTATTATTTTTCCAAATCCAAACAACAAATAGGCCTTCACTAACCGCTATTTCAAATGATGACAGAAGAATAATCGACATGCGCTTGAGAGCCTATCCTTATAAATTTTTAAGACTCGGATATTGGCTCGAGGAAAGAAAAGAATCAATTATTTTTAATAGAGTTACTACAAACTTGTTTGAAAATATTGATCCCAATCTCTATTTTTTTGCCAACACCCCGAGGCAAAGAGTAGGAATTAAGGAATTTGAGAAATTTCCATATGTCTTCTTGCCATTTTTCTTCTTAGGTGTATATAGTTTTTTTTCTAAGAAAGATAAACTATTTTGGTTGTTATCGTTTTTTATTCCACTGGCAATTCTTTCGATAATCGGCAGCAAAAATAATTTGGGACCTTTTTCTCTTTTTCCGTTTTTCGTAGTTTCAATTAACGAAGGGCTTAAAAAGATGCAATCTAAATATATAAAGATATTTATTGTTGTTTTAGTTTTGGTTCTAATTCAGATTATCTCATATGAAATTAGGTAAATTTAAAGAAATTGTTTTGCTAATTTTGATAATTTTACTTTCCCTGTTTTTAAGATTTTACAAATTGGGAGAAATTCCTAATGGATTATACGTTGATGAGGCAGTGAGTGCTTATAATGCGCATTCAATACTGGAAACCGGAAAAGATGAATATGGTAAAAGTTTCCCAATGGCCTTTAGGTTTTTTGGTTCATATTCCCCGCCGCTTTACACATATTTAACAACAATACCTATAAAGATTATTGGATTGAGTGCTCTTTCTGCAAGATTGATATCAGCTTTATCCGGTGTTGTCGGAGTACTTCTAATTTATTTTTTCTTTTCCGGGAGAAAGGGGCTTATTGCTTCCGGAATTTTAGCAATATCTCCATGGGCAATTTTTTATAGCCGGGTTGGGTATGAAATAAACTTAGGATTTATATTACTAAGTTTAGGAATTTTATTTTTATGGCTGGGAATTAATAAGCCAAGATTTCTATTTTGGGCGTATATCATTCTTTCGCTATCTACTTATGGTGCACACTTCGAAAGGTATTTGGCTCCGTTTATACTTATTACAAGTATTATTGTTTTTAGGAGGTTTTCCTTGTGGGGAACGATTGTTGCTTTAATAATACAAATTCCCAATATATATCTTTTCTTTACACCCGCATTTTTTGCTAAAGGGGGACTATTCTACCAGGAATTGATTATCACTCAAGTAAAAAAGATTTCGATTTTTCCGACGCTTTTATCGTATCCGCTTTCTTTTGTCAGGGAATTTGCATCCAGATATTTGGGCTATTTTTCACCACGAAATCTATTTCTGCTTGAAGATTATGACTTGCAAAGATCGGCTCCTGGGCTATCAGTATTTTATTTTTGGCTGGTTGTTCCATATTTGGCCGGATTGTATCAATTGATAAAAGAAAAAAAGAAAATATTTAATAGATTTTTGATGTTTCTTCTTGTAATTATTCCTATTCCTTTAGCTCTGATTAAAGATCCCTTCTCTTCTCAAAGGGGACTTCCTATGCTTTTGCCAATGGTTTTAGTTATTACGCTGGGTTTTGATTATTTATTATTAAAATATAAAAAGGTATCTTATCTGATGCTAACCGTTTTGATTCCAATATCCTTCATTTTTCTTTGGAGATCATATTTTGTTCTTTTACCTTATGAGCGGGCTAATGTATGGAACTGGGGTTTTGATAAATTGACTCAGGAAATTGTTAATAATCCTAAGATTACCTACGTTATTGATCAGGAAAGAATAAAACCTTTCTATATAGAATTTGCGTTTTTTTCTAAACTATCTCCGGAAAAACTACAAAATTCAGTTGGTGGAAAAATTAAAGAAAATTACTATACAAATATTGTTTTCAATAGCAGTTACAAATTTCAAAATATCGAAACAAGAGGTGTTGAATGGGAGAAAGATATTTATAAGGAACAGATTTTAGTCGGGGATGAATTAACTATTTCTGAATCACAGGCGAAGGAACATTTTTTGACTAAGGTTTTTGAGATTAGGGATCCGGCCAACGAAATCGTATTCGTTGGTTACAAAACAGATCCAACCACAAAGTGTTTAAGGACTAATTTTGAAAGTATATACTGTAGGAAGATATGAAGCGGGTTTTGTTATTCGGGATCTTACTAATTGCCTTTTTGTTAAGAGTTTTATACTTGGATAAATTTCCGGTTGGTTTTCATGCTGATGAAGCATCTTCAGGGTATGATGCCTATTCGATTTTAAAAACAGGCCGTGATCAATGGGGGAATTTTATGCCTTTGGTTTTGAAGTCTTTTGGAGATTATAAATCTCCACTTTACTCGTATCTTACAGTGCCTTCGATTGCTATTTTCGGTCTAAATAAATTTGCTGTACGTTTGCCCAATGCGATTTTGGGAACAGTGGCGGTTTTAGCTTTATGGCTTCTTGTGGGAGAAATGTTAAAAAAGAAAAATATTGCTTTGGTTGCGGCTTTCCTACTGGCAGTTTCACCATGGCATATTATGATGAGCCGGGGTGCTTTTGAAGCTAATTTAATAACTTTTTTTCTCCCCTTAGGGATTTACCTTTATTTAACAAAAAGGGAAACTTTAGCCTCAATTGTTTTGGGACTTAATCTTTTTTCTTATCACTCCTCTAAGTTAATCACTCCAATCGTTTTTTTGGGTCTATTGTTTTTAACAAAGAGAAAGAAACTATTTCCAATGATTGTTTTCTCCGCGTTCTTTTTATTAATGCTTTATACATTTAAATTAGGAGGGGGAACAAGAGTTTTGGAAAGAAGTATTTTCCGGGGAGCTTTGGAAGAAGGCGCAAAAGCAAAAATTGAGTTGATTCAAAAAGGGATGAATCCGACTCTTGCAAGGATTTTACATAACAAATATCAAGTCACTGTCAAACGTTTTTTGACAAACTATAATCAATATTTTTCGGCAAAATTTCTTTTTGTTGATGGCGCGGCGGAGGCGACTTACGGTATGATTCCGGGGGTAGGTGTAATTTATGTTTTTGAAGGCATATTACTTTTAGGCAATATCTTTTTGATTTTCAGTAAAAAATGGCGCTTTTTGGTTTTGATGCTCATCTTTTGGCTATTAATTTCTCCACTGCCTGCAGCGCTGGCAACAGGGGTTGGTTATTCCGGAAATCGGGGTGAAGGTATGATTCCGGTATTTCAAATTCTGGAGGCTTTGGGTTTATTAGGTTTTAGTCTTTGCATAAGGAAAATGAACAAGAAATTCGTAGCGGTTATGGCGGGAGCCTTTTTGATTTTTTCCATTTTGGAAATTGGAAATTTTATTAAAATATATTTTGGAGAGCCGTTAAAGGTCTCTCAACGGGGGATGTTATATGGCAATCTGGAAACGGCAAGTTGGTTATCAAAGGAGTCTAACGGCGCAAGTGTAATTGTCAGTCGGAGTTTTTCTGAGCCGCAGATATTTGTAGCATTTGCCAATAAATGGGATCCTGGAGATTTTCAAAAGGAGACGAAGAATTGGAAACTTGAAACATGGGTAGATCAAATACCAAGTTATAGTTTGGGAAATTACACATTTAAGTCAATTGATTGGAAAACTGATAGCATAAAAAAGAGTACTTTTCTTGTTGGCAAACCGGCTGATTTTCCTAAAAATTTAGTTCCCGACAAAATTTTCTACTATTCTGACGGAGAGGAAGCAATGTATGCGAAAATTAATTAATTTTTTACGATCATATCGTTTACTTCTGTTGGTTATTCTTCTTTCGGTATTTTCTTTCGTAAGAATGTTAAAACCCGGCATTTTTTCTACTCAGGATTTTCATTTGTTTAGACTTTATGAGTTTGATAAATGTGTTAAATCTATGCAAATTCCCTGCAGATGGGCGGCAGATTCCGGACTTGGGTATGGAGAACCCTTATTTAATTTCTACGGTCAAATTCCCTATGTATTAGGGGAAATGTACCACCTCGCGGGCGGTACGTTTATTGATTCGTTAAAGATATTATTTATTCTTTCCCTTGTTGGTTCGGGGGTTTCAATGTACTTTTTGGCTAAAGAGATTTGGAAAGGTAGTTACGGAGCTTTAATTTCCTCAATTATCAATATTTATGCTCCTTATAGAGCTCTGGATGTTTGGGTTAGGGGAGCTTTACCTGAAGCTTTAAGTTTTGTAATTTTTCCTCTTTTAATTTTGGCAATTGAGAAAAAGAAAACTCTTTGGTTTTCATTCTTACTTGCTTTATTGGTTTTAACTCATAATCTATCTTTAGTCTTGTTTTTTCCTGTTATTTTAGTTTGGATAATTTACAGAAAGTTTTGGAAAGCGGTTCCGGCATCTATTCTTTCATTGGGAATTTCTGCTTTTTATATTCTCCCTGTTTTATTTGAATCAAAGTTTATTATCTTAAATACGGTGGTTGAAGGCTACTTTAATTTCAGGGGGCATTTTGCAACACTTCATCAACTTCTTTTTTCAAGATTCTGGGGATATGGAGCTTCAGCTTTTGGACCGGAAGAATTTATGAGCAGGGCTCTAGGGCAGGTTCAGTGGGTACTTCCACTGGTGATTTGTGGCTGGTGGCTAGTGGCTAGTATTAAGAAAAAGAAACGCATAGTTCTTGATACATCATTCATAATTCTATTTTTATTAGGTTGGTTTTTTCTGTTTTTGACGCATAATAAATCAACGTTTATCTGGGAAACACTTAAACCCATGGCTTATATACAGTTTCCCTGGAGATTTTTAGGTCCTGCTGTTTTTTGTTTTTCTTTAAGTTTGGGAATAATTCCTAACTTATTTGGTAAGTTGAAATTATTGGCTGCTTCGGCAGTTGTAGTTCTAGCAATTCTTTTAAATTTTTCATTTTTTAAGGAGGATCTTTGGTATAAAGCAGATGATACTTATTTTTTTACAGGAGCTGAGTGGGATAGACAAAGGATTGCATCAATAGGAGACTTTTGGCCGAAATTTGGCCATATTATTCCTAATAAGCCTTCAGACGGAACTTATATTAATTACTTTCCCGGGTGGAACAAGGAGCCAAATAAGGATGGGCTCATACTAGCCGAAGGCTCTGTATTTAAAAATACATTAATTAGGACCGTTGGGAATATAATTAGTTTGGTTTCACTGGTAGTTTTAATAGTTCTATGCAAAAGAAAGCATTAATAGTTCTTTTACTAATTGTATTACTTGGAGGAATCTTAAGATTGTTTAGACTTGGTAGTTTTCCTGTTTCTCTAAATTGGGATGAGGTTTCTCATGGTTACAACGCATATTCGATTTTAAAAACCGGTGCTGATGAATGGGGAAAGGCATTCCCTGTATTTAATTTTAGAGCTTATGGGGATTACCCATTGCCTCTTAATCTATATTTAACAATTCCGTTTATTTTCTTTTTAGGTTTATCCGAGTTTGCCATAAGGTTTCCCCACGCTTTACTGGGAATATTTACAATCATCTCAACATATTTTTTAGCTTGGGGACTAACTAAAAATAAATATGTAGGTCTTCTTTCATCGTTCTTGATTGCAATTTCTCCCTGGACATTATTTACTTCCCGTTTTGTTCTTCAATCTAATTTAAGTATTTTTCTTCTGGTAACTTCTATGGCTTTTTTAGTGAATAGAGAAAAGAAGAAATACTTTTTTCCTCTTTCTTTAATTCTTTTATTCCTAACTTTATTTTCATATCACTCAACAAGAATTTTTTCTCCGCTTTTCTTAATCGGACTAATATTTCTTTTCAAGAATGAATTCAAAAATAAGTTAATAGTTATTGTTACGATCATTTTTTTTGCAACAACAATTTTGGCTTTTGTGAATCCGGAAAGTAGGGCCAGGAGTAAATGGGTCTTTTTGGTAAATAAGTCTGCCGTAACCAAAATAGAAGAACAGAGAAATACATCAACTCTTCCTTTTGCAATCAAAAGACTTCTATACAATAGACCTACCTATTTTGCAGCAGAGTTTGCAAAAAATTATTTGGGATATTTTTCTCCTAAGTATTTATTCTTGAAGGGAGGTACTCAATATCAGTTTAGCATTCCTAATCACGGTTTGGAGTATTTGACAAATCTTCCGTTTTTTTACATTGGTTTGCTGCTTTTACTAATTAAATTAATCAAAGAAAAAGACAAAAACATTAAACTAATTTTACTATGGCTAATTCTTTCTCCAATTCCGGCAAGCATTACATCCGAGAAATTTGCGGTATTAAGGTCCTCGACAATGATTCCTTTGGTCGAAATCATTTCTGCAATTGGACTGGTTTACCTTCTTGATTTACTTAAAACAAAGAAAAAGGTTCTTATTTATCTTTATCTTTTAATAATCTTCTTTTCTCTTTTTAGATATTTAAATGTTTATTTTGGAGAGTATAGCCGAAAGTATAGTTGGAGCTGGCAGTATGGATATAAAGAAGCGTCAAACTATATAAAAGCAAATTATGATAAATATGACAAAATAATAATAACTAAAAAATATGGGGAACCCCATGAATTTTTACTTTTCTATCTTAAATATGACCCGATTAAGTATAAAAATGACCTAAATTTAATTAGATTTGGTCAATCGGATTGGTATTGGGTCGATAGATTTGATAAATTTTACTTTGTGAATGATTGGGAAGTTCCAAAGATCGGCAATGATTTTGTTCTAGAAAGTGGAAACACCGTTGACTGTCTGACCACTGATCACTGTTTATTAATCACCGGTCCTGACAACTACCCAAATGGATGGAAAAAGTTGGAAACTATTAATTTTGTAGACGGCAAACCTGCTTTTGAAATGTATGAAAATAAGTAAATGGTTAATGGCTAATGGTTTATGGTTAATTCTGCTTGTCGCAGCGGTTTTGAGACTTTGGAATTTAGGAAGCATTCCTCCTTCTTTAACTCCTGATGAAGCATCGTTGGGGTATAATGCGTACTCCATACTAAAAACCGGAAGAGATGAATACGGAAAGTTGTTTCCTATTATTTTTAAATCCTTCGGTGACTACAAGCCTGGGTTATATGTTTACTTAACCGTTCCATCGGTCGCAGTTTTTGGCCTAACTGAGTTTGCTACCCGTTTACCATCCGCCTTAGCCGGTATCTTAATTGTTTATTTAATTTATTTAATAGTTAGGTTACTGTTCACAGATCACCGTTCACTGGCCACTGTGGCCACCTTTGTTGCAGCCACCAATCCCTGGCTTATATATTTCTCCCGTGGGGCTTGGGAAGTCAATGTGGCATTAATGTTAACTTTGTTTGGAATCTATTTCTTTTTGAGGTCAGTACAAAGTACAAAGTACATAGTACATAGTGCTGTGTTTTTTGCGTTGACATTAATTACCTATCAGGGCGCAAAACTATCAACCGGAATTGTAATTTTACTTCTAGTTGCCCTTTATTTTAAGAGAGTCATTAAAATAGAACCCAAAAAGATAATTATTGCAGTTATTTTAGGACTGCTAATTTCTTCCCCGATTCTTCTTAGTTTTATTAAGGGTCAGACGGGAAGGTTAACAGTTTTCAGTATTTTTTCATATCATGATTCAAAAGAGTATTTACAAAAGGTGGATTATTATCTTTTTCACTCTGAACCACTTTTTTTTGCAAGAGGTATTTTAGGAAGATACTTTAATCATTTTTCAGGAAGGTTTCTGTTTTTTGAGGGTGATTGGTCAAATCCCAGACATTCCGCTCCAAACTCAGGGATGCTGCTTCTTTCCGATATTGTTTTACTTTTAGCGGGTATTTACGCGCTTGTAAGAAGTAAATTAAATAAAGAACATTGGTTTATAATCGCATGGCTTGCCTTGGCTCCGCTTCCGTCAATTTTGTCCCGTGATCAGGTACACGCAGTGAGATCTATAAATATGGTGATTCCATTAATTATAATTATCAGCATCGGGCTTAATAATTTGGTTATCTGGATAAAAGATCAGAAGTTCTCAGGAGTATTCTACGTACTACTTACTACATTCTATATGTTAAGTTTTGCCTATTTTGTTGATAGTTATTTTATTCATCTTCCCAAGCATAATTCAAAACTTTGGGGATATGGACACAGGGAAATGGTTCAAAAGGTAACAGAGATACAAGCGCAATATAAAACAATCAAGATTCAACAGAGTTTTCTTCAACCATATATTTACTTTCTTTTTTACCAAAAGTATGACCCGGCTAAATATCAAAAACAGGTAAAATGGAGTGAGAGCGAATATAAAGATGATGTGGGTTATGTGACAAAACTTGACAATATTGATTTTGTCGGGAGAATTGATTGGCAAATTAGCCGCGGTGAGAGCGGAGTACTTTTTGTTGCAGGTCCGTCTCAAATTCCTCCGGAAGATTCGAAAGACGAAAAATTATTTAAAGTGATCTCGGAGATAAAATATTTAGACGGGAAAGAAATTGCCTTTAGAATAGTAGAAGTATTGTAAGCGAAGCTTGGCATAATATGAATTCTGTGAAAAAAATATTATTTATTTTAATTATCGTTTTAGCCTTTATTTTAAGGTTTTGGAGACTTGGGGATTATCCTGCCTTAAATGCTGATGAAGCTGCAATTGGCTACAATGCATATTCATTAATTCAAACAGGAAAAGACGAACATGGAAATGCCTGGCCGATTCATTTTCAGTCGTTTAATGATTACAAACCGGGACTTTATTTCTATATGGTTATTCCTTTTGTTAAAGTCTTGGGCCTTAATGAATGGGCAGTACGCTTGCCGGGTGCAGCAATTGGGGTTTTGACTGTTTTGGTTGTTTATTTTCTTGTTCTGGAGTTGTTTAAAGATCACCGATCACTCGGACTTATTGCTTCTTTGCTTTTGGCGATTTCTCCATGGCATATTCATTTTTCCCGCGGCGGATGGGAAGTAAATCTTGCAACTTTCTTAATAACATTAGGTCTTTTATATTTTATGAAGTTTATCAACAGGGGTAGACCTTTCTACTTAGTACTTTGTACTTTGTACTTTGTACTTAGTCTATATGCATACCATGCCGCAAGAGTAGTAGTTCCCTTATTGGGATTCAGTTTGGTGATGATTTATCGGGATGTATTTTTTAGAAAAACAAATTTAAAACCCATAATTCTTAATTCATTGTTCGTAATTCTTTTATTAATCCCGCTTGCTAAGGATTTATTGGGTCCTGCGGGAATATCAAGAGTTGCCGGAGTAGGGCTTTTTGCCGATTCTGGGCCCTTAAACCGTATTAATGAACAAAGAGGGGAACACGCTAACTTTATTTCATTTATTCCCATGGTTTTACATAACAAGGCTGCAAATTATGGACTGGCTTTCTTGGAAAATTGGGTATCTCACTATAGTGGAGAATTCCTTTTTCTTTCGGGAGATGAGATTCAGAGAGATAAAGTTCCTGAAACTGGAGAATTATATCTTTTTGAAATTATTACAGTTTCCTTGGGAATAATTTTTCTCCTAAAAAGATTCGACAAATCTTCTAAAGTAGTTTTTTCCTGGCTTTTAATTGCACCTCTGGCATCAGCACTTACTTTTCAATCTCCTCATGCGCTAAGGGCGCACAATATGGCAATTCCCTTGGTAATATTAAGTGCAGTTGGACTTAATAGCATCATTGCGTCTTTAGGTAAATTTAAGAGATTTAAGCGGCTTGGGTTTGGATTAATTAGCTTTATCTTTCTTTTGAGTTTTGCAAGATATTTACATATGTATTGGGTCCATATGTCTAAAGAATACCCTTTTTCTTCTCAATATGGAGTAAAAGAATTAGTAAGCTACCTTAATGAAACAGTAGAAAGTAGATACAAAAAGGCGGTTGTGACAGATAGATATGATCAACCATATATTTTATTTCTTTTCTATTTAAAGTATGATCCGGCAAAATTTCAAGGTGAGCATACATTAACACCTCGGGATCAGTATGGTTTTTCTACCGTAAGAAGTTTTGGTAAATATACTTTTACATCAATTACTAATTGGGATAGAACCAGAGAAAACTTTAGAGACTATTTGATCGCAGGAACAGATGAAGAAATACTTTCCGGAACAAATGTAGTAAAAGAGATTTATGGTATAAATGGTTATAAGTATTTTCAAGTAGTTGCAAATTGAAATGAATAAGCAAAGCTTGGCAAAATCAGAATTTTGTAAATTATCTGTAGTACTTGCTGTACGAAACGAAGAAGAAAATATCGCAAGGTGTTTAAATTCCGTTAAGGATATTGCTGATGAAATTATTGTTGTTGATGAATACTCGACAGATAAAACAGTTGAGATTGCAAAAAAATATGGTGCGAAAGTATTTGAAGAACCGCATCATGATATTTTTCATGTAACTAAGCAAAAGGCTTTGGATTATGCTACCGGAAACTGGATTCTCCAGCTTGATGCCGATGAAGTTGTAACACCGGAACTTGCTGGAGAAATAGAAGTTGTGATTGGTGGTCAGTGGCTGGTGACTAGTGACGCAAAAAAACAAAAACTCTTTCGTAGACACCAGGAGCTTCTTGAAAAACGTGATGGACTAATTGGGAAACAAACAGGCGAGGTTGTTGGTTACTATATTCCAAGGAAAAATATGTTTTTGGGTAAACCCCTAATTCATGCAGGAGTATATCCTGATGGAGTGATACGGTTGGTTAAGAAAGGTAAAGCAAGATTTCCCCAGAAATCAGTTCATGAACAAATTCAACTTGATGGCGGGGTGGGTTGGCTGACAAATGATTTGGAACATTATGATTCACCCACTCTTAAAAGATACTTCATTCGGTTAAACCGTTATACAGATCTTCAAGCTCAGGAATTAAAAGAAGATAAAGTTCCAAAAAATGCATGGTTCATAATTCAATATTCATTATTCAAACCGCTATATATTTTTTTGAATTTATTTATAAGGCATAGTGTCTTCAAAGATGGTGTCCGCGGTTTCCTCTGGTCATTTTTTTCCTCTTTGCATTATCCAATTGCGTATTTTAAGTATCTAACTGCTAAAAACGATTCTTAAGATCGGCCACAGAAGATAAATTTATTTGTAAAGTTTTTAACTTTTAATTCAAGAAAGTCTTTTATAATTTGAGGTTCAATATTCTCAACAAGATATTCGATATCATAATCTTCAATGTCACCCCAGTATATTAATTGTTCAAAAAAAAGTTTTTCAGAGAATCCTGCACCGAATTTTTTCTTTGACATGAGGATTAGATTTTCAAATGAAATATAGTCATTTTTTAGTAAAAAATATAAATCTACATAATCTCTCCATTTAGGTCTTCTCCCGATTGTAAAAGCTTTGTTGGCAGCAATATCTTTTATGTCTAACAAATCCAAATAATCAGTTTTAATGGGATCGAAAAGTAGCTTGTAATCGTCGTAAAAAAAAGTGACATAAACAGATTCCGGAGTTGATAAGTTTAATTGGTCTTCGAGATCAAGAAGTCTCAATGTGCCCTTTCCAAATGTATCTCTTGCCTTTCTCCACAGAGATGGTTCTAATTTATTGTATGTAAAAATATCAAAATCATACGAAATTCGGTGACCAATTTGAAGTGAAAGAGCGGTTCCGCCACCCAAAACACCAATTTGTCTAAAACTTTTTAGTTTATGAAAAACCTTAAGCTTGTCGTTACTTAGTGATTCTAGGATAAGTTTTGACATAATATCTTTTATCAATATCTGTATCCGGTATTTTCAGTAAAATCTTTTGGATAAAATTAAATGATCTTTCATCATAATCCTTTGAAGGGTGTTGTGTAAAAACATTCTTAATTTTGTTTAATTTATAATTGTCCAGAAGCCATTCTAAATGTTGCCATCCTCCATAGGCTAAAATCTGATGAACTATATAGTTTTTATCTTCTTGAAGATCAAGATTATTAATATTTCTTGACCATAAAATACCTTGTAGATTTTTTGGTATTTTTGACATTATTACCCTTTATAACACTTCTCTAGCGAAAACTACAACTTTTAAATCGTAGTTGAAGCTAGAATCATATTTCAGTTTCAAAATACCATCAGCCTTTAGGTTGTGGTAGTTTATTTTACCATATTTTTAGGTTATATTTTAGAGTGATGGATATTAAAGGTAAGGTTGCAATTGTAACCGGAGCAAGCGACGGATTGGGACGACAAGTTTCTCTTAAACTTGCAAAAGAAGGCGTAAGTCTTGCTTTGGTTGCAAGAAGTGAAGAAAAATTAGATTTAGTTGAAAAAGAAGCTGAGAAACTGGGTTCTCCAAAAGTGGTTTGTTATTCCTGTGATATACAAGATAGTGAACAAATAAAAAAAACCGTTCAAAAAATTGAAGTTGACTTCAATGAAGTTCAAATTCTTCTTAATATCGCCGGAATTTGGCAAAAACTTAATTTACTGGAGGATATTCCTGAAGAAGAAGTGGATTCAGTGATTGATACCGATTTGGTCGGGATGATACACATGACCAGGTTGGTTCTGCCTATACTCAAACGTCAAAAGGAAGCAATTATTCTTAATGATTCATCAAGGTCCGGTGTTACCGCCCAGCCCGGCCAGAGTGTTTATACAGCCGCTAAGTGGGGAGTAAGAGGATTTACCGAAGTATTGAAAGAAGATCTGAAAGAAACAAATGTAAAAGTTGCGGCTATTTATCAGGGTGGTACTAATACGGAATTATTTAATAAAGCAGGTGAGCATTTTAACCAAGAAAAATTTATCAAACCTGAAGACTTAGCTGACGTAATTGTCTATATGCTTTCTCGTCCTTCGGGAATTTGGCTTCATGATGTAAGAATCGAACATTAGAGGTAAAATAATAGTATATGAAAGTTGGAATTGACTTAGGAGGGTTGAGTGGTGGCCATAAAGTCAGGGGCATAGGGGTTCATACTTCTGAGTTGATTAAGGCACTGAGTAAGATAAAAGAGAAGGGTATAGAAGTATCTGAATATAAACCTGGAGGAAAGTACGATCTTATTCACTATACGGTTTTTAAACCATTCACATTTTCCATTCCCCTTAAAAAAGAAGCTAATAAAGTAGTTTTAACCATTCATGATCTTATTCCTCTTATTTACCCAAAACATTATCCCGGTGGAATTAAAGGAAACTTAACGTTTTTAATTCAAAAACTATTGATTAAGAAGAATGTCGATGCAATTATTACCATATCCGAAACATCTAAGAAGGATATTTGCAGGTTTTTAGGCGTTGATCCCTCAATTGTTCATGTAGTGTACCTTGCCCCAAAGAAAGTGTTTACACCGATCACTGACCTGGATTTACTTTCCACCATACAAAAGAAGTATGGTTTACCCAGTTCTCTCGCGCTCTATGTGGGGGATGTTAACTACAACAAAAATATTCCCGGGTTAATCGAGATGTGCAAATATTCAAATATTCGGCTTGTAATTGTAGGTAAACAGGCAAAAGATATCGAAAATCAAAATCTCGATCACCCCGAACTTAAACACCTGGAAGGATTAGATTGGTCAAATGTAACCCGCCTGGGGTTTGTAGACGATGAGGATTTAGCTGTGATATATAATCTTGCAGACGTTTATATACAACCGTCTTTATATGAAGGTTTTTCTCTTCCTCCTCTTGAAGCAAAAGCTTGCGGAACTTGGGTAATTGCGACAAAGATCCAAACACATGTAGAAATCTTAGATAATAAGAGAGATTACTCATGGGAGAAAACCGCGAAGGAAACTCTAAAAATATACAAAAATGTCTAAAAAAGATTTTTCTTTTATTCAAACTTTGCGTATGCAAAGCAGTGAACAAACTTTTCGTAGAAAACAATGGATTAACAAACCATTGTTGTTTATTCTTTTTTCCTTTCTATCCTGGAGGGTTTTGCTTTTTGTAATTCTATTTTTTTCAGTTAAATT